>CANFXM010000001.1 GCA_947451045.1 Actinomycetota bacterium
CAGACCGGTTTGGCGCCTGTAACTTTTTTGATGTCCTTACCCTTAGCGCACAAAATGGTTGTTGTCGCCACTTTTGCACCGCCACCTTTGAGAGTGGTTGTGGTTATTGCTTTACCGACGCTTTTGGTCTTTACGGGAGCTTTTAATCCACTGTTGGTTTCTTTAGTCGGCGCACCAGGATTTTTATAATCAGGATTCAATGAAATATCTAGCATGGGATCTGGATATTCAAAGCCCGAAACTTGAATAACAATATTTCCATTCTTTGCAGAAACATTAGCTATTGCCGCCGTTGAACCACCCGCTCCTGTGCGAACCGAAACAACAAGTGCACTCGCTGCATCTTGTGGACGTTCAAGTTGCCATAGAGCAATCGCATCAGCATATGAAATAGATGCATAGTAAAAACCTGTGTTGACTGTTGTTCCATCTGGTGCAAGGCGGGGGGCGCTTGCCTTATAACTAAAAGCTTTCTTATCTGGATTCCAGACAGGTGTTGATAATTTACAAATTCCATTGGAGCCAACATAAATCTTTCCGGTACTGCCAGGAATCGTAAATCCCATTGGATCATTGGTGGGAATAATTACACTTTGGAATTGAGTTACAACAGAGCTAGCAACACCTTTGTCTCCACTGCAATCTTTTGAACTCTTTGCAAGGGGAACTTTTACTGGATAACCAGTCAACGTAATTGTATTTGCAGTGCCAACTGTTTTGATATCAACTGTTGCATTTGTAACTACGCCAAAGGTCACACCCACCTGGAAATCAGAGATGCGAATTTTCACACTGATAGGTGCTTCCGAATCTAAATTGACTGGAGTTGTCGCACTCGTTGGAAGAGCAGCAAGAGTTACTTTGTTACCAGCAGAAAATGTTGGTCGCGCATCAAGGTAAATCCAAGGTACAAATTCGTTTGCAGCTGCTGCATCTACGTAGAGTCCATCATAGTTTTCATTTGCAAATGCATCTGCTGCAGTCCATCGTCCGGAATATTCTTTACCCGCAGCTACATTGGATGTATTTCCAGCACTCGCTCCCGCAGTTCCAGTTGGTACCCACGCAAGATCGATTGCTTTGCCACCCGCAGGAGCGACGGAGACACTTTCAATACAGTAATCAGTGGCGGCAACAGAACAAGGTTGCAATGAGCCTTTAGGCAAAGTGATGCTTGCATTAGCCATTGGTGCACCAAGTACTGAAGTTGTAAGAACTAGAGCAATTGCACTGACACCTAAAGAAATTCTCTCCATTTTCATGGCGTAAAAATACCAAGAAAGAGCCGCTAAGGGAATGAAAAATGGGGTGCGCCAAGATCTAAAAATTCTGACAAGTGGGTTCCATCGAAATAGTCACTAAATATCTAGAAATCGTGCGTGTAATTATTTTTCGAAATCTTAGATTTTATGCACTTACTGGAAAAATATTTACTTGGACAACAATTTCCTAGTTTGAGGCCTTTGTCGAGGCTGGAGTCATGGAGCGAGCCACAGCCACTAATTGTGAATATGTGACTCCCCCTGTGGCTTGAACTTGCATACTTACAGCCTTCATTTTGTAATAGCCAGGCAAAACAAAAGAAAGGTATCCGCCAACTTTTGTAACATCATTAGTTGAACATTTCTTGGCGAGTGCGGGTTTTGTTGGATCACAATAAACAAAAACACCTGCAGTAATTCCATTTATTTTTGTATTGGGCATTTTCATTGACAGACCCGGGTTGGAACAATGCGCCCCTGCCATCGTTTGCATAACCTCAACTGTTTTCTTCGCTTTATTGAAGCGAGTGTAAACCCACTGCTCTCCCCCGCCGCCGCACACAAGTAATTGGAATTTAGTTTGAGGAAAGCCCAATGTATTGACGGGTTTATAAAGCGAATATGTCAGACCCGTTTGGGCATCTAAGTAAGGATTTCCAGAACCCATTGCACCTGCTTGGTTTACTCCAGCAAAGACTACGAGTGCAGAGAGCAGAACTATTACAGCGCGACGATGTTGCACAATATTCATACGTCCAGATTAGCCACCTATTGTGAGAATTCTTAGTCAGCCACCTGAGACGAATCGGAGTGGTTTGACCAATTCGTTAGTTGCAAGTAATTCCAAAGCGGTAACAGTTGCAGGAGTTATGTCGCGGTCAACTTGTGCCTCTGGGGCATCGAGAAAAAATGAGACAACGCAATCGCCACAGGCAATAGCGCGCATGGTGCAGCTCTGACAGTTGATGATCATGGAAATACGGTAAAGGTCGCCACTGACATGGAACATTTGCGGGGGCGAGGTGGCAATCTTGGACCTAGAATTCCTTCATGCCTGAACTCATGATCTTCGGTTCCACTGGAACACTCGGAAAAGCCACGCTCGAGAAATTCAAATCCGAAGGCTGGAATATCACCTGTGGCGTTCGAAACGTCATCAACTCCAATGATGTGCAGCTCCCCTTCGATATTGAAGAAGTACCTGCCCAACTAGCTGGGAAGAGTTTCGATGCCGTCGTATTTGCCCAAGGCGCTAACGTCAATGGCTCAGTGATGGAAAATCCGCGTGAGCAACTAGAAGAACTTTTTGAAGCCAATGTAACGATGATTGCCGAAACGATTGCCGCAATGATGGCGCATAATTTGATTGCTCAAGGCGGCCGGGTCGTGATTATTTCTTCGCTTTGGGAACAACTTACTCGCCAAGAAAAATTTGCATACTCCGTTACTAAAGCTGCTGTAGGCGGATTAGTTCGCTCACTCGCCGTTGATTTAGGTCGAGCTAAGGGCATCCTGGTCAATGCAATATTGCCAGGAATTGTGATGAGTCCAATGGTGGAACGCACACTCAAACCTGAACAAATTGCCAATGTTGTTAGCCAAACACCTGGTGGAAAATTAGCGACCCCAGTAGATGTTGCTAATTCTATTTACCTCTTAGGATGCGAAACTAATACAGCAATCTCAGGGCAAAGTATTTTCGTGGATCAAGGTTTCTCCATTGCTCGAACAATATGATGTGAAGGAATAGGTAAAAATATGAAAGCACTTGTTACTTCAGGCAAAAAATCTGTTGCCATCCTCGATGTCGCTGAACCGGTCTTAGTCGAAGGTGAAATTTTAGTTGCACCTATTTATGTTGGACTTTGTCGAACAGATATCGAAGTAATGGATGGAAACCTCGATCCTGATTTCACGGTTTTTCCATTGACGTTGGGACATGAATGGGTTGGCAGAGTTCTCGCCCATGGTCCCGGCGTTACCGAACCTGCAATTGGTCAACGCATTGTTGTATCTGGCCTCATTCCTTGTAAAAAATGTTTTGAATGTATCGCCGGTGCAACAAATCGGTGCCTGACTTATAGTGAAATTGGTTTTACTCGCCCCGGTGCTGCCGCTGAACTAGTAGCTGTTCCTGCGTTTTTGGCCCATTCAATTGCAGATTCAGTTTCAATGGATACTGCAGTACTTGCAGAACCAACTGCAGTTGTCGCACAAGCATTTTTGAAAGCTCCACCAAAAGCTGGCGCAAAGATTCTCATCATTGGTGATGGAACCATCGGACTTATTGCGGCCACCTTGGCGCGCACATTTTCGCCATCGTTAGTTCACATGCTTGGACAAAAAGAAGGACAGAAAGATTTAGCTAAAAAGGCGGGCGTCGATCTCTTTATGACGCAACCAACTGAAGATCGTTATGACCTTATTGTTGAAGCAGCAGGTTCGGCCGAACGAATTACTGGCACGATCAAACAACTTGTTCGCGGCGGAACGCTTTTGATAATTGGTTACCCAGGATTTGGTGTGATGGTGCCCCTGATGATCGACAATGTCGTCAATGGTGACCTCAGTATTTTCGGAGCATTTGCATCCACTGCCCCCGCTTGGGAAAAAGCAGTATCCCTTATGAATTCGGGCCAACTCGAACTTTCATACTTGGTGACTCATAAATTCGAGTTTGCAGAGTATGAGAAAGCTATTGAAGCCCTCGACAGCGCTCCAGCACCACGGGGCAAAGTCGTACTGGTAATCGGAAATAAATAAAACTAATACCTGAGGTTTTTATACCTCAAGAAATAGATTATGAAATACAAGTGGGAGCGAACTCTTCTCTCCCTCGTAATACATAATCTGAGTTTTATCTGAAACTGCCCATGTGAAATCCATGGATAAAAGGACTTCAAGAAAAACTTTCACTTCAAATTCCGCAAGATGGTTTCCGATGCATGTGTGAGGACCAAATCCAAAAGCTACGTGTGGGTTTCGGGCACGTCGTAAATCAACAGTAAATGGATCAGGAAAAGCCGCCTCGTCAAAATTGCCAGAAACGAAACTGATATTTACATATCGATCAGCAGGTAAGTTCGTTGCTCCTGTTTCAGGGGTTGTGGTTCGTCCCATCCATGGAATTGGTGTCAAGTAACGAAGAAATTCTTGCACAGCGTTATCTATGTGTTGGGGTTCTTCTTGTAACATTTTTTTATCCGCCAGATTATTTCCCAGGTACCACAATATTCCCGTAATCATTTTCACCATGGTGTCACGACCACCTGCGAGCATCACACTTGCAATTCCACGGAACTCAATTTCAGAGACTTGTGAACCTTCGATTTCCATAACTGCAATTTGAGACCACACATCTGATTTTCCTGAATCTTTGCATTCCTTATATACGCGATCAATGTAGGCATGCAACACACTTCCATCGCGCTCTGGGCCATTAGCTGTCCATGCATCGGGACCCCATGAGATCCATTCTTGAACATCTTCTTCGCGACCATACAAGATTCCTAGATTATGCATCACTAAAGGAAGCGCAAGGTGCGGAATTACATCACGCGATGGGTCGCTCAAAAAATCATTGAGTAGTTTTTTAGTAGTGCGTGCAAAAGCAGCCTCGTGTTTTTCAATTGCAGGTTTTACAAATATTGGAGCAAGTGCGCTTCTATACAAGTGGTGGCGAGGTGGATCAACTTCTAGGGGTAATTGACGATAAGTACGGACATCTGAATCGCCTTGAAGATCTGAAGAATATTTTTGAGTATTTCGAAGAGCCTCGCGAACCTCTTTGTGTCCTTCAATCACGCTGGAAACAGGGAGTTTTACGACGGCCATTTCCAAATAGTAATTGGGGCTCGCTCTAGCAGTCAATCTATCTTTTGCAAGCCACAAGGAGCAGACTAAAAGCATGAATACTGCGCAGGTAGAAAGAATGCGAACTGGTAAAGGATTTATCGCTGCTCTCGATCAAAGCGGTGGAAGTACTCCCAAGGCTCTTGGACTCTATGGATTAGATGAAAACTCCTATAAAAACGAAACTGAAATGTTTGACCTAGTTCACGATATGCGCACAAGAATTATCAAAAGCTCTGTCTTCAATTCAGATCGCATCCTGGCAGTCATTCTCTTCGAGATGACTATGGATCGAATGATTGATGGCCTAGGAAGTGCCGAATATCTATGGCTTAAAAAAGGAATCTTGCCAATTCTCAAAATTGATAATGGTCTGCTCACAGAACACAATGGTGTGCTGCTGATGAAGGAGATTCCTCAGCTTGGTGCGCGAATCATAAGTGCACTCTCTCACGGAGTTTTCGGGACCAAGATGCGCTCTGTAATCAAGAGTGCCAATTCTGCTGGAATAAAGGCGATAGTTGATCAACAATTTGAACTAGGAAGAATAATTTGCGACGCGGGACTTATTCCTATTTTGGAACCTGAAGTTGATATCAATTCTCCTGATAAAGCAGGGGTTGAAGTTATTCTCTTGAAAGAAATAACTGAACATCTAGATACTTTGTCTGCGCATCAAAAAATAATGCTCAAGCTAACTTTGCCAGAGACAGCTGGTTTCTATTCTCATCTTGTCGATGATCACCGAATCATCAGAATTGTCGCACTCTCAGGTGGTTACTCTCGGGATAAAGCAAATTCATTACTTGTCAAGAATCCAAGGCTCATCGCGAGTTTTTCTCGAGCTCTTACCGAGGGGCTTACTGCGCAACAGAGCGAGAAGGAATTCGATCTGCTTTTGAACTCCTCGATTCAATCTATTTATGAGGCTTCAATAAAGTGAGCCCCTTATATGAAATATAAAATAAACCTATTACAGTTGCACAATGGCCATGTTTTCAGATCTTGTAAAGAATTTCTCTGAGTCCGACTTTCCAAAAGCCCGCCCCTTAGATCCCGCCTCAGTTCCATCGCTTCGCTGGGGAATTGTCGGAGCCGGTGATATCGCAGATGTCTTCATCAATACTCTCAAGAAACATACGAAGCAACAAGTTGTTGGAATTGCTTCTAAGACTCCTGGAAAAGCCGCAGCCCTTGCTGCAAAACATGGCGTTGATAAGACATATGACTCGTATGAGCAACTTTGTGCGCAAAAAGATGTTGATGTTATTTACATTGCAACTTTGCCAAATACTCACCTTGCAGATTCCCTGATTGCTATCAATGCCGGCAAACATCTACTCATTGAAAAGCCTTCAACAATTAGTAAGGCAGATTCAAAGACTCTGTATGAGGCTGCAAAGAAAGCTAATGTTTTTGCAATGGAGGCGATGTGGTCTCGTTATTTGCCACAGGCAGACATGATGCGCCAAATGTTAGATCGCGGTTTGCTTGGGAAAATCGAATTGATTCAGGCTGACTTTGGACAAGATGCTCGCGATGTTGCGCGTTTATGGCTACCGGGTGCAAGCATTGTTCAAGATATGGGCATCTATCCCATTGCATTTACAGAATCCATTCTCGGATTACCAAAAAAGATTACTGCGACAGGTCAATTACATAGTCCACATTCAGAGGCAATGGCATCTGCAGTATTTGAATATGAATCAGGTGCTCGCGCAGTAATCACCACAACTGGTTATAGCCATGTACCAACACGTGCATCCGTATCTGGAACTGAAGGTGTTCTACTCGTTGATTCGCCATTTTTCACACCATCAGGACTTGGCCTACGCGAAGCAGTATTCAATGGCAAAGGTCCTAACTGGAAAGATGAAACTGGTGTTGTTGGCCATGAAGGTTTGGCATATCAAGCAAATTACTTATCAAAGTATGTTTCAGAAGGTTTGCTTGAATCTCCATTACATACACACGAGCAAACAGTTGAAATTATTGGAATAGGTGAAGAGATTCGCAGACAAATAGGAGTTCAACTCTAAGTAAAGGGAAGTTAGGTATTTTATGAAAACTGTCGCAGCCCTTCTTATGAAAAATGGGCTTCCTATGCCCTATGCACAGTCAAAACCATTCGAACTTGTTGAAATTGATTTAGAAAAGCCCCACGAAGGCGAAGTGCTGCTGCGCATAACGGGAGCCGGTATCTGTCATTCTGATTTATCTATCGTCAACGGATCGCGTCCAAGACCTATTCCACTCATAGGCGGTCACGAAGGTGTTGGCGTCGTTGAAGAATTAGGTGCGGGAATAACCGATCTAAAAATTGGTGACACTGTTTCAATTATTTTCATGCCACCCTGTGGTCAATGTAGGCAATGTCTCCATGGAATTCCCGCATACTGTTCGGTGGGTTCAGCAGCGAACGTACGTGGCGAGATGTCGCGTGGTGGTTCGCGTATTTCATACAACGGAATGCCAATTCATCATTACAACGGTGTGTCTTGTTATAGCCAACATATGGTGCTGGATCGACGCTCACTTGTAAAAATTCCATCTGATCTACCACTTTCAAGTACGGCAATATTTGGTTGTGCACTTCTTACTGGCATCGGTGCTGTAAGAAATGGTGCAAAGGTTCCATCAGGTGCATCCGTTGGGATTTGGGGACTCGGTGGCGTTGGGCTTGCAGCACTTATAGGTGCTGTTATTTCAAAGGCCTCCCCCATTATTGCCATAGATCCAGTTGCAATGAAACGTGAACTTGCATTGGAATTAGGTGCAGATATTGCAATTGCGCCAACTGATGATGTGCGCGAATATGTAAAAGAAGGCGTCGATTTTTCAATTGAAACAGTTGGACGCGTGGAAGCACTACAACAAGCTTATGAAATGACAGTGAGAGGCGGCGTAGTCACAACAATTGGATTGCCAGATCCTTCAGCACTTCTCGGAATTCCTGCCGCATCACTTGTAACTGAAGTAAAAACTTTGCAAGGTTCATATATGGGATCGGGTGATCCTCGAAAAGATATTCCAGATTTTGTTCAATTTTGGCGAGAAGGAAAGTTGCCAGTTGAGAAATTAGTTTCTCTCACTCGCCCTATGAGTGAAGTAAATGAAGCCATGGACGCACTCCATGGCGGCGAAGTTGTCAGACAAGTAATTTTGCCTTAGCGCTTCCCGTCGATTCGAGCACTCTTTAATGCTTCCGAATTATCGCGCAGAGCAGTTGGGAGCGAATCAGTTGGAAAATTCTGATAAGCGATTGGTCTCCTAAATCGCAACAATGCTCGAGCGCCTACAGAAGTAAAGAGTGGATTCGTTGACGCTGGATATGGACCACCATGATGCATCGCCCATGTAACTGCAAGCCCTGTTGGCCATTGATTCCACACGATGCGTCCCGAAATATCTTCCAAGATTGGCAAAAGGTCACCGGGCAAAGTCGAATCATTTGTTTGCGCATGAATTCCACTGGCAAGGGTTCCAGAGAAGGATCGAGCAATATTTAGTAGTTCCTCTTGTGAATCGCAATCAATAACAACTGCTGTTGGACCAAAGACTTCTCGCATGGCTCCCTCTTTATTTTTGAGGAAATCCCCTGCGCTAATTGTCATTACCGTTACTGAAGCATCACTTGAATCAGAATTACTCTGCGCAACTAATGTCATTCCTTGCACGGTGAGCATTTCTTCTCTAATTGAATCATGCAGTGATTGAGTTCGTTCATTGAGCATCCTCTGTGGTGATGCCGCTGCAACTAATTGCGCTAGTTCTTTATTTATAGCATTGGCGCCTATCGCGATAAGAAATCCTGGCTTAGTACAAAATTGCCCTGCTCCTAAAGTAATTGAGCCAAGGAATCCCTCTGCGATTGCCTTTGCTCGCGCTGTGATTGCATTCTCTGTGACGAACATAGGGTTGAGACCACCAAGTTCGCCATAAAAAGGAATAGGTATTTCTCGCGCGTTAATTGCATCAAAGAGTGCGCGACCACCATGTGTGGAACCAGTAAATGCAACTGCGCGTAAATCTTTATGCTTTACCAATTCCATTCCTGCTTCAAGTCCACTTATTACCGAGATTAAACCGTCAGGTGCGCCAACTGACTTTGCTGCTTGCACCATCAGCTCACCTACCATTGAAGAAACAATGGGATGACCAGGATTAATTTTTATAACAACGGCGCATCCAGCGGCAAGAGCTGAAGCTGTATCTCCCCCTGCTACTCCAAAAGCAAATGGAAAATTACTTGCACCAAATATTCCAACAACGCCCAATGGCATCGCGATAGAACGAAGTTCTGGTCGTGGTGGTGTCAGAGTTGAATTTTCTTTATCAATGACAATATCTAAATATGTAGGGTCGGCTACAGCTTGTGCCATCAATCGAAATTGACCAGAGGCTCGTCCTACTTCTCCTTCTAAACGTGCTTGCGGCAAATGAGTTTCGCTCATCGCAACTGGAACTAAATCATCTTTTGCTTTATCTAGGGCATCAGCAATTGCATTGAGCAGATCAATGATTTGTAGTGGCGTCCAATTTCGATAATTATTCCAGGCAGCAAGTGCTTCACTTACTGCTTTATCGGTTGTAGATGCCATTTATTTACTCCCTACAGAAACAACGTGATTACTCAATGTGCCTAATCCTTGAATTGAAATATCCACGATGTCACCCACATGCAATGTGAATGAACTATCTGGAACAACGCCCGTGCCAGTGAGAACAATTGCTCCCTCTGGCATTGGTAGCGTCTTGAATAGCCACTCTACTAATTCAGGAAAATTACGTTTCATCTGTGCACTCGATGATTCGCCTACAAAAACTTCTGCACCTGCTCGCATGATGCTCACTTTGATTGGAAATACCGCTTCATCAATTTCCCAGGCCGGAACAATGTATGGACCTAAGGCACAGGATTTTTCATAGCATTTAGCTTGCGGCAAATAGAGTGCGTTTTCACCTTCGATGGAACGTGAGCTCATGTCATTTCCAATTACATAACCAAAAATTTCACCGTGAGCATTTACTACAAGCCCTACTTCACCTTCAGGCACATCCCACCCTGAATCTGTGCGAATTCCAACAGCTTCTTTATTTCCAACAGCGCGCCATCCTGAACTCTTGAAAAATATTTCTGGTCGGGCTGCGTCATAAACGCGACTATATAAATCTGGAAGATCCGACTCTTCCATTCGTCCCACTTTGCTTCGTAGGTATGTAACTCCACATGCCCAAACTTCTTGGTTCTCATCTATTGGAGCTAAGTGCTCAAAGTGAGCGTTTGAAGAAACTTTCTTCGACGCTGCTTCAATATATTTGCGTGCCTCTACGTTATTCATTTTTAGTAACTGGCTAAGGGAGACTTCCAAAGCTGCGTTTTCTTCTCCTCGGTTGAGAATCCAACCTTCTGATTTGCTTTTATAGATGTGCACGGGAGATTTCATAGGCATATCTTAGTTCCAAGCTCACGATTGTAAAGAAATGAAAGTCTTGTCAGAGGTACTTGCCAAATAGTTTCTTGAACCCTTTAGAAATTCGCTTACTCAACTTCAGAGTCTGATCAATTGGTGAGACTTCCATAACTTTTGACTTTGCTGGTTCATCTGGCGTAATCACATCTTTGAGCGCAGGTGAGTTTTGATCCAAAGAGTCTGCAATGCGTTCAATATTTGCAACCATAGATAGTCCGCGAACGATTTGTTCCTGGTCGGCATCTTTAGCATCTTCAATGAGCGACTCTGCAAGAGCAGCCCCTGCCTCACGGGCATCTTCTGTAGCACTCTGATTTGAATCATCGCCGCTGAAATTCTCTTCTTCAAATTTGGATGAAATAGCGAAACTGGCAGCTGAAAGAGCCACAGCTATTTTTTTCTGTGTTGATTCGGCAATTCCACCACTGACCGCTGAATCAAAGAGTGTTCGAGCAATAGTGCGCACCTGTACAACCGTATGTTCTAATGCAATTCCTCGGATATAAACATCTTCGGCTTCATCTATTTCCGCAGTTGGAAACCATCGTGCATGGCCGCGCGCCTCAACTGATTGAGATCGCAGCGCTGGAATATCTTCAATGAGTAATCGTGCTTTAGCTAACCAATGGCCCGCCTCATCTTGCGTATAGCCAGCGGCAACTCCTTCCGACATGAGCGCAAGTAAATCTGCTGCTTTATGGCTTACATTTGCAATTTGATCAATTGCACGACCGACTGGTGTTTTTGAATGAGAAAAGAATGAAAATATTATTGCAATTGCCGCACCAATCAATGTCGAGCCCAATCGGTGCAGCGCAGTACTACCCGATAAGCCAGGACCTATAACAATGAGCGCGGTAACTGGAACATTCACAGATGCAACTTCTCCTAGGTGTAGTGCGCGAGCTACAACGGAGCACATAACAATTGTTATTCCGACAGCGATAAATCCAATGTTGAAAAGATGTACAGCAAGAAGTGCAACTGAAGCACCAATAGCGGTACCTACAATTTGGCCAAATCCTTCGCGAACTGATTTGTGGAGAGATATACGAATACTCAATGAACACACGATTGCAGCAACAACTCCACCATTGCTGTTGAGCAGATCCCCTACCTGCCATGCAGTAGCACCCGCTAAAGCGGCCACGACAATTTGGCGCACCCAAACTCGTCGGTCAGCAAATAGATGAAATACTTTTGAAAAGATTTTTGGCCTCATCGTGACCATAGTTTAGTTCAATTACTCTCCTATGGCCTTAGTTGTCGTAGGGCGCTGATATTGTGACCAAATGAAATCAAGCTCCAAGCCATGGTCGCCCGATGGTCCTAGCACTGTTGTATTTGGCGACAACTTCGGAGTTCTCAAGTCCATGCCTGATGCCTGCATCGATCTTATTTATATTGATCCCCCATTCAACACTGGCAAAGTACAAAAGCGCCAAGCGATTAAAACAGTTCGAAGCGAGCAGGGCGGTCGCGTTGGTTTCAAGGGCCAGAGTTATGAAACTGTAAAAGGAATTGTCACTTCGTATAACGATGACTTTGTTGATTACTGGGCATTTCTTGAGCCGCGTTTAGAAGAAGCTTGGCGGATTCTAAAAGCCAATGGCACTCTTTATTTACATTTGGATTTTCGTGAAGTTCACTACGCAAAAGTTTTACTTGACGCGCTCTTTGGTCGCGAATGTTTCCTCAATGAAATCATTTGGGCCTATGACTATGGTGCACGCGCTAAGAAGAAGTGGCCCGCAAAGCATGACAACATCTTGGTTTATGTAAAAGATCCAGAGAATTACACCTTCAACAATGAAGCCGTTGATCGCGAGCCATACATGGCACCTGGCTTAGTAACTCCCGAGAAGGCTGCAAAGGGAAAGTTACCGACCGATGTTTGGTGGCACACCATCGTTTCCCCAACTGGAAAAGAAAAGACTGGGTATGCAACCCAAAAGCCTGAAGGTATTTTGCGTCGAGTAATTCATGCGAGCAGCAACGAAGGTGACTGGGTAATGGATTTCTTTGCAGGTAGTGGAACCACGGCTGCCGTTGCCCACAAGTTAGGTCGAAAGTTTCTTACAATTGATCAAAACCCTGAAGCAATTGACGTTATCAAGAACAGAATTGGCGATGGAGACCTCAACGGAACCGTTGAGTACGTCACCTTCAAGCCCTAAGTAAAGAGAAATAAGAGATGACCACTGATCCGCGTTTCAATGATGATGATGCCGCATCGGTGGGAAAGTTATCGCAATCACTAGTTTCTGAATATATAGATCCTGATAACGACCCGTGGGCGGGTAGTCCATTTGCTTGGATTAAGGCGCGACCTTCACGTCAAATAGGTGCAATCGGGGAAAAGCTTGTTACCAATTGGGCGCTTTCTAAAAACTTTACAGTTAGAAAATCTCCTGATTCTGATGCGGACCGAATTATTCAAGGGCATCGAGTTGAAATAAAATTTTCGACATTATGGGCTGATAACGGTTTATTTAGATTCCAACAGATTCGTGATCAGGATTACCAATATTGCTTTTGCATGGGAGTAAGTCCATTCGATGTACATGCATGGTTTATCCCAAAATCAGAATTACTCACACCGCGACCTGGTTTGTCTCACCAACACGGTGGTGTCGACGGAAATGACACGATGTGGTTAAGTTTTTCGCAAACAGAAGTACCAAGTTGGCTGGTACCTTTTGGTGGTCGATTGACCAAGGTGGAATCACTCATTACTGCAGCTGGCAAAGGCCAACACTTAGGTAAACCGCTATAACTCCGATTTTTTTACAAACTTTCGCGTAACGTATTGGGCATGAGTGTTATAGCAAGTCTGGTAGTCGGCTCCGATGGATCTACAAGTAAAGAATCCAAATCTGCCGGAGTGAGCTCAGCTGCCGATCGTCGTGCATTTTTGGCTCGTCGTCGCGTAGTCGATTGCATCATTATCGGTGGCAATACCGCGCGTTACGAGCCATATAACCGAACTCCAGTGCCTCTGGTTGTTCTCTCACGTTCTTTAGTTAATCCAGTTTCAGGAAATCATTTAGCTCACATGTGGAATGCCTCCCCTGCAGAGGCGGTGGAACGAGCCACTAAACAATTTGGCGAAAATATATTAATCGAAGGTGGCTATTCCATGATTTGTGAATTGCTCGATGAAAATTTACTCGATGGGATAGAACTCAGCGTTACGCCTGAATCTGGTGGCGATGGAATTATCGATTGGAAAGAACTTATTGCGCGCTTTGATACGTGTGAAATTACGGAGGATGAAGGAACGCATTTTTATCATGGGATTAAAAAGCGGAAATAATCGCAACTCCAGCTACCGCAAAAGCCACACCAACATATTGAACTTTGTGTAGACGTTCGTGCAGAAATTTGAACGCCATCACAACTGTAATAATTGGGTAGAGCGAACCTAAAACCATAGCGAGTGAAACCAAGCCTTTTGTGCAGGCGATTCCTAAAAGAAGGTTGGCTAGAAAATCTGCAGAGCCGATAAAAAGAAGTGTTGGATATTCAATTTTGCTAAATTTTCCAAGGCTACGAAACCTTATTGCTACAGCGATAGTAAATAAGGCTGTCGTTGCTGTCGTTGCTCTCATCGTCGTCATCGTCATCAGAGCACTAGATTTTGAACCAATTGACATGAAGATAAGTGCAATTCCAAATCCCAGCATGGCTCCAAATGCAAGTATTAACGGTTTGATGGGAAGACCTTTATTGAGTTCTGGGCCACTTGCACAAAATGCACCCATAAGCGCCATCACAACTCCAATAGTTGTGATCGTTGATAACCGATCACCGTTATAAATGGCATAGCCCAATGGAATGATTGCGCTGAGTGCACTAATAGGAGAGACAACTCCCATGCGTCCGGTAGAAAGACCTGCATACAAACAAATCAGTCCGAGGTAACCGCTTATTCCGGCGAATATTCCTGGAATTAAATAACTTGCATGACTAATAGATGGCGCAACCCAACCATGTGAAATTATGATGATGATAATTCCTGTAAGCAAACCTATGACTTGGCTTACTCCCAGTACTGAAATTGCTGGATGTTTCTTACTGAGTCGTCCGCCTTCAAAATCTGCGCTGCCCCATAAAACACTTGAAATGAGTGCTAATAATGTGGCCATCGAGTAAGAGTACAGTCGCGCCTCCCACATATAAGCCATTGCATTCTTTACATTTAGGCAGTGGACATAACTGAATTTAATCGCATGATTGATTTAGTGCGTACATTCACTCCGCGATCAGAAATTATTTTAGAAGAAGTTCCAGCGCCACAAAAACTTGCAACTTACTCTTTCGCTTTCTCAGCCGATGTGAGTAACGGTTTACTTGGCGATGCTGAAGACGAAGTTGCATCTGGCCGATTTGTTTTATTACACGAACCTGGCGGGCAAGATACGTGGGATGGTGAATATCGCTGTGTCACTTTTGTGCGCGCAGATGTCGACACAATTATGCAAGAGGATCCCATGTTGCCTGAAAATGGATGGAACTGGTTTCTAGAGGCTCTTGAAAGCGCTGGATGCGAACTCACTGCTCCCAGTGGAACAGTGACTCGAGTAGCTAGTTCTTCTTTTGGAAAATTATCACCGCGCAGCGATGAGGCCGAAATAGAAATACGTGCTTCATGGACCCCACTCATTGCATCACCAGATGAAATCATGAAACACGTAACAGGTTGGTGTAATTTGATTTCAGAAATCGCAGCACTTCCACCAATTCCAGAAGGTGTCTCTGCAATTACCTCTGCTAAACGTCGATAGCGCATGAGCGACGAAGAAGTTACAGCTACACCCCTGCTTGTTCCAAGTGCGGGTACGCCACCTGTTATCGATACCGAATCTGCTTTTCAATCGGCGCTCAATGAACTCGCTAAAGGTAGCGGGCCCTTTGCAATCGATGCCGAACGTGCATCTGGTTTTCGCTATAGCGCGCGTGCATATCTGATTCAAATAAAAAGAACTGGTGGTGGTCTTCACCTTATTGATCCGATTCCATTTGGCCCCGGCCATACATTATTTATCGCACTCAATGATTTATTAGCAACGGATGAGGTGATCTTGCATGCCAGTACGCAAGATTTACCGTGCTTGCGCGAATTAGGAATTCATCCCAAGAAATTATTTGATACCGAATTAGGGGGTCGTATTGCAGGCCTTCCCCGTGTTGGACTTGGTCCGTTATTGGAATCCCAACTTGGAGTCTTACTTGCTAAAGAACATAGCGCTGCAGACTGGTCTGTTAGGCCACTACCTCAAGCATGGCTGACCTATGCCGCACTCGATGTTGAACTTTTAGTAGAGCTACGTGACAAAATGTATGCCCTCCTTGAATCATCTGGAAAATTGAAATGGGCACTTGAAGAATTTGCTTCAATTCTGATCGCTCCTCCAGCCACACCACGTGTTGATCCATGGCGTCGCACATCGGGCATGCATAAAATAAAACGTCGTGATCATTTGGCCACCATAAAAGAATTATGGATTGCACGTGATTCCATTGCACAAAAGGAAGATATTGCCGCAGGAAAATTACTCAACGATTATGCAATCGTAGAACTCGCAATTGCAATGCCAAAAAATAAGAAGGAAGTTGAAAAAGCTCTTCGTCCACTTGGTCTGCGAGCGCGTTGGCTAGAAAATGTAGAGACATGGCTCAAAGTGATTCATGAATCCTCAACCATTGCCGAAGATCAGTGGCCACCACTTCGCTCTCATTCCGATAATTCAATGCCACCCGTGAAATTGTGGCGCGATAAGTTCCCTACTAAATACGCTCCTCTTACTCATGCACGTGCAGCAATTGAATTGCGAGCGCAAGAACTTTCAATCCCATTAGAAAATTTGATTACACCTGATTACATTCGCCGGATTTGTTGGGAACCCCCACAAGGTTGCACAGAGATCCTCAATGAAAGTGCAGTGCGCGCAGCCCTTGGCGAGCTCGGTGCTCGCCCGTGGCAAATTGATCTTGTCGCCCCGTTGATAGCTCCTGCATTGCTGGAAAAAGTAGCACTGCCTGAGCCAAAGGTGGAAGAGGAAGCCAAAGACGAGGATTCCCCCGCGTAAAATCTGATTTACGCAACACATAAGTTGCGTAATTACCCAGGCGCCCTTAGATTTATCAGGTGCTCAGTACCTTCATCATTGCCCTTCGCGAAGGGCTCGAAGCCTCCCTTATCGTGGGCATTTTGGTTGCCTACATCATCAAAACTGATCGCCGCTCCCTTCTCAAGCCATTATGGCTAGGCGTTGTTGGAGCTGTCATAGCCAGTCTTGGACTCGGCGCATTACTTTCATTCACATCGGCAGAACTAACTCCGCGCGGCAATCAACTCTTTGCAGGAACAACTTCTCTTATTGCCGTGGCACTTGTCACGTGGATGGTTTTTTGGATGAAGCGCACCGCACGATTTTTGAAAACTGAACTTCATGGAAAAGTTGATAACGCACTTACTGCAGGGCCACTAACGCTAGCGGGCGTAGCTTTTTTCGCTGTGATTCGCGAAGGTTTAGAAACCGCGCTTTTTATTTATGCAAACTTTAGAACTGTTTCGGGAACTACCTCGGCAGCTATTGGTTTAGTACTTGGCTTTGCAATATCGATCTCACTCGGTTGGGCTATTTTCAAGAGCGCTATCAAAATGAATCTCAGTAAATTCTTTACATACACAGGAATTGGATTAATCGTTGTTGCCGCTGGCGTACTTGCCTATGGCATTCACGAGTTCCAAGAACTCGGGTGGTTGCCAGGCCCCAATGCCTTTGCGTGGGATACGACCTCATGGATGACTAAAAACTCTATTGCCGGAGCTGTTCTAGGCGGCACTGTCGGCTTTGATACCACCACCTCCTGGTTCCAGTTCGGCGCATGGGCGCTCTATCTCATCGCAGTGCTGACTCCTTATTTGCGGGCTCCACGCGCCAAAGCGGTACTGTCGTAAATAACTACTGCTGAGTAACATTACCTATATCCCGTAACGGCGATCTTAGGTAAGGAAAAGTCGATGTCACGCACAGTTGTTCTCGTTGATGCAGTTCGAACTCCTTTTGGAAAAGCTGGCAGTTTGTATGCCGCAACTCGCGCCGATGATTTGATGGTGCGCGCTATTCGCGGACTCCTTGAGCGAAATCCAAAGCTTGATCCTAAATCAATCGATGACGTTGCAATCGCTGCTGCTACACAAAGCGGTGATCAAGGAATGAATATCGGTCGAAGCGTTGCACTCCTTGCCGGACTTCCAAACACTGTCCCTGGTTATTCAATTGATCGCTGGTGTGCCGGCGCGATGACTGCTGTAACAACTATTAGTGGAGCAATTGCATTAGGTGCATACGACATTGCTATTGCAGGTGGCGTTGAACATATGGGAAATCATCCAATGGGTGAAGGGATGGATCCAAACCCGCGCTATTTAGCAGAAAAAATTGTTGATCAAGATGCCCTTGCAATGGGAGCAACTGCAGAGCGTTTACATGATCGCTTTCCACAATTTACAAAAGAGCGTGCAGATCGTTATGCAATGAATTCACAACTCAAAACTGCCAAAGCATATGCCGATGGAAAAATTCAACGAGATTTGATTCCCACTGCCGCGCGCAGTCCAGAACTTGGTTGGGGTGTTGCAACTGTTGATGAAGCACCTCGTCCAACGACAACTATGGAAGGCCTTGCAGGACTCAAAACTCCATTTCGCCCAGCTGGTCGTGTGACACCTGGTAATTCATCAGGGCTCAACGATGGTGCAACAGCTGCACTATTGGCAGATGAAACTACGGCGCGAGAATTAGGATTAACTATCAAAGCACGACTTGTTACATTTGCATTCGCAGGCGTTGAACCAGAAGTAATGGGTTATGGCCCAGTTCCTTCAACAATCAAAGCACTTGCAAAAGCAGGACTAACAATTGCTGATATCGGTGCATTTGAAATCAACGAAGCTTTTGCAGTACAAGTAATTGCATTCCTTGATCACTTTGGAATCGCAGATGATGATGCGCGCGTGAATCCTTATGGTGGCGCTATAGCTGTTGGTCATCCACTTGCATCCTCAGGTGTGCGACTCATGCTTAACTTGGCCCGAACATTTGAAGAGCATCCTGAAGTGCGTTATGGAATTACAACAATGTGTATCGGCTTAGGTATGGGCGGCACTGTTATCTGGGAAAACCCTCACTTTGTTGGGGGTTCAAAATAATGACTACTAACACAATTGAAATGCCAGAAGGTGCCCCTGAAGAAGTTGTTACGAATGCACTTGTGCGCGATATTGATCTTGGCGCATTTGGCCATAAGGGAACACTTGCACTCATTACTCTCGATAACGGTCTCGATCACACTCGCCCTAATACTTTCGGACCACAATCACTTATGGCACTCGATGCTGCAATTACTGAGGCTCTCTCACGCAAACCTGCAGCAATTGCAATTACAGGTAAGCCATTTATTTTTGCAGCCGGTGCCGATCTTTCAGCACTTTCATTTATTACAAAGCGCGAGCAGTCTTTGGCCATTGGAAAGTTAGGCCACGATGTATTTCGTCGCCTCAATGAATGTGGCACTCCAACATTTGCATTTATCAACGGCTTAGCACTCGGTGGTGGCCTAGAAGTTGGATTACATTGCAACTATCGCACTCTCGCAACGACAGCTTTTACTGGTCTTCCAGAAGTATTTCTTGGACTCGTTCCTGGTTGGGGTGGCGCAACTTTATTGCCTACGCTCATCGGTCCAGAACGCGCAGTCCAAGTAATCATGCTCAACGCTCTCAATAACAACACCATGATGAAGTCAAAAGATGCTCTATCACTTGGCGTTGTTGATGCTGTCTATGAACCATCAGATTTTCTAGAGCACTCCATTTCATTTGCAGCATCTGTTCTCAATGGTTCTAAGAAAATTGAACGCACTGATTACTCCAATGATCCTGGTTGGGAAAAAGCAATTGCAACTGGTCGCGCAGCGGCCTTGAAAAAATATGGTGGAGCAGAAATTGCCTCTCCTACTCGCGCACTCGAACTCATTGCTGCTTCGAAAAAAAGCACACTAGGTCAAGGCTTCGACGCAGAAGATCAAGTGCTAGCTGATCTGACAATGAGTGATCCACTTCGTGCATCTCTATATGCATTCAACTTGATTCAAAAGAAGCGCAAGAAAGTAGAAGGCGCTCCAAAGCCAGCACTCGCTCGTAAAATAACTCGCGTTGGAGTTGTTGGCGCAGGACTTATGGCATCTCAATTAGCGCTACTGCTATTGCGCAATCTCAAGTGTCCCGTTGTGATGACGGATATTGATCAAGAGCGAGCCGATAAAGGTGTTGCTTGGGTCAAAGGAGAAATTGCCAAGTTAGTGGAGAAAAAACGCATGCATCCGGAAGCTGCTGCTCGTCTTGTGGGCTTGATTAGTGGCTCTGCTGATCAAAGTGTCTTTATAGGGTGCGATTTTGTTATCGAAGCTATTTTTGAAGAATTATCGCTCAAGCAAGATCTTTTCAAAAAACTAGAAGCTATCGTCTCCCCCGAGTGTGTTATTGCAACTAATACTTCATCCCTCTCTGTTGAAGCAATGAGTGAGGGTCTCAAGAATCCAGAACGTGTCATTGGTTTCCACTTCTTTAATCCAGTAGCTGTGATGCCACTTCTTGAAGTTGCGCGTACAAGTAAAACTGATGATGTAACGACAGCAACTGCTGTTGCAATTGGTAAAGAACTCAAGAAGACCATGGTGATTACAAAAGATGCACCTGGCTTTGTCGTCAATCGCCTACTCACTCGATTTATGGGCGAGATTACCGATGCAATGGATGAAGGCACTGCCCCTGATGTTGCTGATGGAGCAATGCGCAATATTGGTTTTCCTATGTCTCCATTTGAATTATTAGGACTCGTAGGACCAGGTGTTGCTCTGCATGTTTCTGAGACACTCAATAAAAATCTCGGTCCGCGTTATCGCGTTTCTCCTTCTATGCAACGTATGGTCAAGGAGGGAGTTCGTACTTTTTATATTAAAAATGAAGATGGCACTCAATCAGCAAATCCTGCAGCGCTAGCTCTGATTGTAAAAGGTGATAAAGCTTCAACTGGAGAAGAAGTTCGCCTGCGCGCCCTGACTGCAATTGCACAAGAAGCTCGCATGATGCTCGATGAAGGCGTTGTTACTACTGCAGCAGAAATCGATCTATGTATGTTAATGGGAGCTGGTTGGCCAATGCATTTAGGCGGAATATTGCCGTACTTAGATCGCGAAGGAATTAGCGATTCTGTTTGTGGTCAACGTTTTCATGCTCCTGGAATTGCATCCCTTCCTTAAGCGAGCTACTCCATTCCACAACGCTACGTGTAATGTTTTGAACGCTAATTCCTAAATCGTTGAGAACCTCTGCGCGCTTTGAATGTTCGATGAATTCCAGTGGCACGCCAATCGAATGAATCGGAACTGATAATCCTGCATCTCTAAACATTTCAGATATTGTGCTTGCAATTCCACCGTGGCGAATTCCATCTTCCAAAACAACAACACTCTTATAACGTTGCGCCATCGTAATCAGTGATGAGGGCAATGGTTTGACCCATCGTGGATCTATTACTGTTACGCCGACACCTTCTCGGTACGCCTGTGATGCTGCTTCAACAGCAATATTTGCAAGAGCGCCAATGCTTACAAGGAGTACATCCGCGCTCTCTCCGCGATACAAAACATCAATTCCATCACGGCGCTCAAATGCTGGGATATCTTCTATAACTGCACCTTTTGGAAAACGAACAAGTGAAGGTGCATCACTAATTGTGATTGCTTCGTTGAGCGTTTCTTTCAAACGTGCACCATCGCGAGGAGCAGCGACATGGAGTGTTGGAATAATTCCAGTGAGAGCTAAATCCCACATTCCATTATGTGAGGGACCGTCATCACCTGTGATTCCAGAACGATCGAGCACAAATGTCACACCCGCTTGATGTAGTGCAACATCGAGTAGCACTTGATCAAATGCACGATTCAAAAATGTTGAATAAAGGGCAACCACGGGGTGCAGTCCTGCAAATGCCATACCTGCAGCACTAGTGACTGCATGTTGTTCGGCAATTCCGACATCGACTGTGCGCTCTGGAAATTCTTTTTGGAAAGCATCAAGACCAGTAGGTCCAAGCATTGCTGCAGTGATTGCAACAATATCCTCGCGTTTGCGACCAATTTTAACTAACTCGTCAGAAAATACTTGGGTCCAGCTTGTCCCACTCTTTGCAACAGGCTCCCCTGTTTCAGGATCAACAATTCCCACCGCATGGAACTTCTCTGCCTCATCTTCGACTGCAGGCAGATAGCCACGACCCTTTTCAGTAATTGCGTGAATAAGTACTGGCTCACCAAATTCTTTAGCTTTGACGAGTGCTTTTTCCATTGCAGCAATATCGTGACCATCAATGGGTCCCATATATTTCAAACCAAGATCTTCAAACATTCCTTGTGGCGCGACAATATCTTTGATGCCTTTTTTCATTCCATGCAAAGTTTCATATATTGGCGTTCCTACAACAGGTGTCTTACTCAGTACTTCTTTGCCCCAATCAAGGAAACGCTCATAGCCTTGAGTTACTCGAAGTGTTGATAGATATGTTGCGACTCCGCCAATAGTTGGTGAATAAGAGCGTTCATTATCGTTGACAATAATGACTAAGTTACGACTCTCTTGCGAGGCAATATTGTTGAGCGCTTCCCATGACATTCCGCCTGTTAGTGCGCCATCGCCAACAACGACTACTACGTGGCGATCATCTTGTTTCGTCAGTGAGAATCCACGAGATATTCCATCGCCCCATGAGAGCGCAGTAGATGCGTGTGAGTTTTCAATAACATCGTGTTCGCTCTCAGAGCGGTTTGGATATCCCGCAATGCCACCGCGTTGGCGCAACTTGTCGAATTTATCTGCGCGACCAGTCAAAATTTTGTGGACATAACTCTGGTGGCCCGTATCAAAGAGCACAACATCTTTGGGTGATTCAAATACTCGATGGATGGCAATCGTTAGTTCAACTACACCTAAGTTAGGGCCAAGGTGGCCACCAGTTTTAGAAACTTTTTCAACTAAGAAAGTTCGAATCTCAGCAGAAAGTGCGTTGAGTTGATCAAGGGTCAGCGCATCCAAATCACGCGGTGACTTTATCGACTCAATCATGAGCGCAATTCTAGTTTGCTGCCCTCAATTTTGCACTAATTAGCGAGTAGTGAGCGCAATACATACTGCATGATTCCACCGTGGCGATAGTAATCTGCCTCACCTGGTGTATCGATGCGTACCTTCGCACTAAATTTCTTATCTCCTGCACTCACTATTACCTCTTTTGGAGTAGTGCCATTATTGAGTTCTACGACCCCAGAAATCGTAAATGATTCTTCACCTGTGAGACCAAGTGATTGAGCATTTTGACCATCGAGGAATTGCAAAGGTAGAACGCCCATTCCAATTAAGTTGGAACGGTGAATGCGCTCGAAGCTTTCGGCAATTACGGCGCGAACTCCAAGTAATGCAGTTCCCTTTGCCGCCCAGTCGCGCGAAGAACCAGATCCATATTCTTTACCTGCCAAGATTACGAGTGGGATTCCTGCATTGATGTAATCAACGGAGGCATCATAAATAGTTGATTGCGCTCCACCGTGTAAGAAGTTGCGAGTAAATCCACCTTCAACTCCATCTAGCAACATATTCTTCAAGCGAATATTTGCAAAAGTTCCGCGAATCATCACTTCATGATTTCCGCGGCGTGAACCATACGAGTTGAAATCTTTGCGATCAACGCCATGCTCTGCTAAATATTTTCCAGCCGGCGAATCTGCTTTGATATTTCCAGCTGGCGAGATGTGATCTGTTGTTACTGAATCTCCCAAGATTGCCATCACGCGCGCACCTGCAATATCTGTGACCGCAGTTGGTTGCTTGGGCATTCCATCGAAATAAGGCGGACGTCGAACATATGTGGACTTGGCATCCCACTCAAACGTCTTACCTGTCGGAGTTGCTAAAGACTTCCAACGATGATCGCCATCAAAAACACTTGCATAATCTTTTGTAAACATCTCTGAAGAAATTGAGGCATCAATGACACTTTGGATTTCTTGGGGTGAAGGCCAAATATCCTTGAGGTAGACAGGCTGACCATCTTTGTCACTGCCTAATGAATCTTTTTCAAAATCATGATCCATGGTGCCCGCAATTGCATAAGCAACTACGAGTGGAGGCGAAGCCAAGTAATTCATCTTTACATCAGGACTGATACGACCTTCGAAGTTTCGATTGCCTGATAGAACTGCTGTTACGGCAAGGTCATTGTCATTGACTGCCTTGCTAATTTCGATAGGCAGTGGACCTGAGTTACCAATACATGTAACGCAACCATATCCAACAAGGTGGAAGCCAAGAGCTTGCATATACGGGGTAAGTCCGGCGCGATCGTAATAATCAGTAACAACTTTTGAACCAGGTGCCAGTGTTGTTTTTACCCAAGGCTTAGATTTTAAACCTTTCTCGACCGCTTTTTTTGCAAGCAGAGCTGCGCCAATCATGACTGAAGGGTTAGAAGTATTTGTGCATGATGTTATTGATGCAATGACTACATCACCATTTTTGATTGTGGTTGCTTCATTACGAACTTTGATAGCCACTGCTGATTTTTCAGTCTTATCAGAGAAATATGTTGGAAGAATATTTTCAAATGAAGATTTCGAATCACTTAGTGAAATGCGATCTTGCGGACGCTTAGGTCCTGCAATAGATGGAACAACGGTTGAAAGGTCGAGCTCGATATTTTCAGAAAAACGGGGAGTAAGCGATGGGTCATGCCACAGGCCTTGCTTCTTTGCATATTGTTCAACAAGTGCAACAGCATCTTCGCTGCGACCAGTAAGACGTAAATAGCGAAGTGTCTCTTCATCAATAGGGAAGATGGCACATGTTGAACCATATTCAGGGCTCATATTTCCAATAGTTGCGCGGTTTGCCATCGGAACACTGACAACACCTGGTCCATAGAACTCAACGAATTTTCCAACAACGCCGTGCTTACGAAGCATCTGCGTAATAGTAAGAGCTAAATCTGTAGCTGTTGTGCCCAATGGAAGTGTGCCGCTGAGTTTGAAACCAACAACTCGAGGGATCAACATGGATACAGGTTGACCAAGTAATGCAGCTTCGGCTTCGATGCCACCGACTCCCCACCCAAGAACTCCAAGTCCATTGACCATCGTTGTGTGTGAATCTGTGCCGACAACGGTATCTGGATAAGCACGAAGCACACCGTTGACTGTGCGTGTCATGATTACTCGAGCAAGAAATTCAATATTTACTTGGTGAACGATTCCAGTTCCAGGTGGCACAACTTTGAATTCATCAAATGCACTTTGACCCCAACGTAAAAAACGATAGCGCTCTTGATTGCGCTCGTACTCAATATCAGTATTTTCTTCAAAAGAATTCATAGTTCCAAAAACATCAGCAATCACAGAGTGGTCAATGACAAGTTCTGCCGGTGCTAAAGGATTTACCTTTGAGGCATCTCCCCCAAGTTCAACGATGGCCTCACGCATGGTTGCAAGATCAACAATGCAAGGAACGCCAGTAAAATCCTGCATGACAACACGAGCGGGTGTAAATTGAATTTCAGTATCTGGCTCAACAGATGGATCCCAATGAGCCAGCGCTGTTATGTGATCGGCTGTGATATTTGCACCATCTTCAGTGCGTAATAAATTCTCAAGTAATACTTTCAAACTAAATGGCAGATCCTTAGCACCATCTATCGCAGAGATATCGAAGATCTCAAAACTCTTTCCCGCTACATCTAAATTTTTCTTTGCGTTAAAAGAGTTTTTGCTCATTCGTTGCTCCGCATCCTAAAAGTATCTTGACGTCAAGATACCTCATGTGGGACATAGAGTGCAACAGATTCGATGTGGTGCGTCATCGGAAAAAGATCAAAAGCTCGCAACTTTGTGAGGTGATAGCCCGCTTCATTCAAATATGTCGTATCGCGAGCAAGGGCTGCAGGATCACATGCGACATAAACAATTGCGCGCGGTGCAATGCGACGAAGTTCACTAATCACTTCCTTACCGGCGCCTTCCCTAGGTGGATCCAAAATAACAACATCGCCGCCATCTATTCGTGCAAGTGCTCGATCCACTGATGCGGTGACAACATTTACATTTTTATGGTTTTGAAAATTTCTTTTTGCATCAGCTGTGGCACTTTTACTTCCTTCAATAAGGTCGACTCTTCCTGAGCTACCAACACTGTCAATGAGAGCGCTGGTAAATAGGCCAACGCCTCCATACAAATCTAAAAGATGATCGCCTTGCTCTAACTCACAAAATTCTGAAACTACTCGGGTCAATACATCAGGTGCGTTGACATGACTTTGCCAAAAAGAATCTGGACTTACTTCAAGTATGTTCGCTCCAACTTTTTCGTGCAAAATTACAGGAGCTTGAGTAGAAATAGATCGCTCACCAGTAGATGAGATTGCTAGCTCCACTTTTGTTCCAGGTTCCCATTGCTTTTTAGCCAGTTCACTAAATTCGATGCCTGCAGCAGTTATTGGGCAATTATCAATTGCTATAACGTTGTGACTTCGCGAAGAGATAAATCCCAATTTTCCGCTCTTTGTAACTGATGCAATCGCTCTCGTGCGCCAACCCAATGAATTCCCAACTTCTTCAACTTCAACTTCGATATCCATCTTTGCGATGCGCGCGAACTGTTCCCGGATTACATCACTTTTGAGGCGTCGCTGAGCCGAAATTTCAATATGCTGAAAGTCGCAGCCGCCGCAGCCCAAACGATGAGCATAAGAACAAGGCGGAGTTACCCGATCTGGTGAACTCTTTTCAACACTGATCACGTCGCCACGATTAAAACTTGAGCCCACACTAGAAATTTCAATGGTGCATTCCTCACCAGGAATTGCGTGACGGATGAAAATAACCGCGCCTTCATGACGGGCAATAAAGTGGCCGCCGTGTGCAACTTTTTCAATTGTTACCGCAATTTTTTGGCCAACGACCATTTTTTTCTGTGTTGCCTTCTCAGATGCCATAGATGTAAGCCTATGGGTGTAAGTTACCTCTTGTGCACGTTGTCATTATGGGTTGCGGTCGAGTCGGCTCATCTTTAGCCCTCGAATTAGAAGCATCAGGACATAGCGTTGCAATCATTGATCAAGCGCGTGAAGCATTTCGTCGCCTAGGACCAAATTTCAAAGGTCAGACAGTCAATGGTGTTGGCTTTGATCGCGATACTTTATTGGAAGCCGGAATTGAAAAGGCAGACGCATTTGCAGCAGTGAGTAATGGTGATAACTCAAATATTTTGGCCGCACGCGTTGCTCGCGAAACCTATGGAATCAAAAACACTGTAGCTCGTATTTATGATCCAGGACGAGCTGAAATTTATCAGCGCCTCGGTATACCAACTGTTGCAACGGTTATTTGGGCAACAGATCAAATTTTACGTCGCATCGTGCCTGAAGGTTCACGTTCTGAATGGCGCGATGCAACCGGAACTGTTCAATTAGCAGAGATGCACCCACATGCGAGTTGGTATGGAACTCCTGCACTTTCAATTGATCAAATTACTCCAGCACGCGTTGCATTTATCACGCGCCTTGGTGAAGCACTTATTCCAACCGAACATACAGTTTTGCAAGAAGGAGATCTCTTGCATGTGATGGTTCTTGATTCTGATCTTGCTGAAGCAGAGCATGCGCTAGCCCACTCACCGGATGAGGCATCATGAGAATTGCAATTGCTGGAGCTGGAAATGTTGGACGCGCTATCGCTCGCGAACTTCTAGATAACGGTCATCAGGTATTACTCATCGATCGAGACCCTAAAGCACTCAAAATGGAGAGTGTGCCTGATGCTGAATGGTTGATGGCTGATGCTTGCGAAATCACAGCACTCGATAATGCCAAATTAGATAATTGCCAGGTTCTTGTTGCTGCTACTGGGGATGACAAAGTAAATCTTGTTACATCACTTCTTGCAAAGACTGAATATGGTGTTCCACGCGTTGTTGCTCGTATCAATCATCCAAAGAATGAATGGCTCTTTGATTCTTCTTGGGGTGTTGATGTGGCTGTATCTACGCCTCGAATTATTTCTGCTCTCGTTGAAGAGGCAGTATCTGTTGGCGATGTTGTTCGACTCTTCTCATTCAAAAAGGGTCAAGCCAATTTAGTCGAACTCACTTTGCCTGATACTTCATCTTGTATTGGTAAGACTGTAGAAGAGATTGAATTACCTGATGATGCCGCACTCGCTGCAATAGTTCGCGATGGCCGAGTTATCACCGCTAAAGCACATGACGTATTTGTCGCTGGCGATGAACTACTTTTTGTCGCATCAAGTGCAGCTGAAGATAAAATCAAAGCCTGCTTTATCAATAACTAATCAGCTTTTACTGTTGGAACTTTCTTTACGATCAGCCACGTGCCCCATGCTGTTGCTAGAAATAATGGGTAACCCATCGCCAAATTCACGGTGCCAAGAAGATTCACATTTCCACTTCGATAAATTGGATATTGGACAGCAATGCGACCAAAGAAAAGAGTGACCCACAACCAGCCTGCTCTTTTATAAGCAGCTTTACGTTCTGGGTTATTGCGCCACAGTAAATTTTCACCAAGTAGCGGCCCCAAGATAAGTCCCAATATCGGCCAGCCTGCAAGGTTTGCAATCAAATACGCACTGCCATAGCCCAAGTTGGTCAGTAATTTTGGAATATAAAAATCGGATGCATTGCCACTTTTGTTTGCAAGATAGGCACAAAAAAGAACACCGATGAGCCCCGATATCACATGTTGAATAGTGTCGCGTTTAGCCAATCGAATAATCGTGAGAAGCACCGAGGTTACAACTGCTACATATAAAGCTTTGTGTAAATTATGAGTAACGTTGAAAGCAATCAGAAAAAGTAGTGAAGGCAGACCAGAATCTAATATGCCCTTTGTACCGCCCAAAGCATGGAGAATTTTTGCTTTGTCATCTTTGTCTTCCATTAGCCCTCGCTCTTTACGCCAGTAGATCCGAATCCGCCAGCACCGCGACCGGAACCAGGTAGTTCACTTACTTCAACAAAATTAGCGCGTTCGACTTTTTGAATTACCAATTGAGCGATTCGATCTCCGCGTTTGAAAGTAATTGATTCTTTTGGATCGTGGTTTATCAAAATGCATTGCAACTCACCACGAAAGCCTGCATCCACCGTTCCGGGGGCATTGACCATCGTTACGCCATGTTTGATAGCCAAACCTGAGCGAGGGTGTACAAATGCGGCATATCCATCGGGAAGTGCTATCGCGATTCCAGTTGGCGCAAGTACGCGCTCTCCCGGTGCAAGAGTGATATCAATTCGGGTAACAATATCGGCACCAGCATCTCCACCTTTTGCATAGTGTGGAAGCGGAACTCCTGGATCTAAGCGAGTAATGAGAACATCAACAGAATTTTTCATGGATTAATTTCAAACTCCGGATCAACAAATGCGAGCAACTCAGGATGTGCAGAAATATATTCCAAATACTCTTTTGGAGCATTTTCTAGAAAATGGCTCATTGGGACGATAACAAAAAGTGCAGCAGCTTTTACAGCAATTTCTCCATCGGGTGAATTCAGGCGACCTTCTGCTTCGCAATAAACTTTTCTGCTTACTTGCCCAGTGATGCGTGCTGAAATATGAATTGTTGTTCCCATTGGTACGGGGCGTAAGAAATCAGTTTCCAATCGTGCAGTTACTGCAGGTGCACGAAGTAACCACATAAGTTTTCCGAGTGCTTCATCAAATGCCAAGGAGAGCAATCCCCCGTGAGCAAGTCCCGGAGCGCCTTGGTGATTTTCAGTGACAGTAAATTCCGCCGTGAGATTTGCGCCATCACCGGCATGTGCTACTAAATGTAAACCCGTTGGATGAAGTTCACCGCAACCAAAACAATGTCCAAAGTGGGAAGGAATTTTTGAACCAATAGGTGGCGCTTTCGGATGTCGATCCGGAATGAGTGCACCTTCGGGGGGTGTTGTGCTGGCAACCCGACTCATATGGAAAGGTTACTCGATGAGTATCCGATAGCGTAATACCTATGCAATTTCGAGAAGTGATTAGTGCCCCACTGTGGCTCATTGCTTTCGTTTACTTCTTATTTCTCTCCCTCGTGCTCGCAATTTGGGCGGCGTTGGGAGATATGCCAGCCTTGATAATTTTGATTGCCCTCACGGCAGCATTATTTGTAATGTATCAAAAAACGAAACTTGTCATTGAATTAGATGAGTCAGAACTGCGAGTTGGCCCAGCTCATATTGAAAAAAAATATTGTGGACTAGCTACAACCCTTGATGAAAGTGCACTCAAACTTGTTCGAGGACGCGATGCTGATCCTGCTGCATATTTAGGGATTCGATTTTGGCAAGCAACGGGTGTAAAAATGCTTGTCAATGATTCGCGCGATAGAACGCCCTATTGGTTGATTACAAGTAAGCGCGGCCATGAATTGACCGCGCTACTCAATAAATAGAAAAGATTATGCGCATTCCTTGCAAACTGCTTTGGCACCTTCGCCACGTGCTAATTGCGTAATGTGATGCACTAAGAAACAACGCGAGCAAGCAAATTCATCAACTTGCTTTGGTACAACACGTACTGCTAACTCTTCACCTGATAAATCTGCACCAGGTAATTCCAAAGTTTCAGCTGCTTCTGCTTCATCAACATCAATCTGTCCGGATTGAGCATCCACTCGTTGGGCTTTAAGTTCTTCTAATGACTCTTCATGGAGTTCCTCATCAGTCTTTCTGGGTGTGTCGTAATCTGTTGCCACTGCTCTCACCTACTTCCATACAATTGATCTGGAAGAAAACTTCTCCCAACGGGCGCACTATGGCCTATTTCGCCAATCTCTGCTTGATAGAACAGTCGGCGTGTCGCCTTTATTCCACTTTTATCGCTGAATTTGAGCAATTTGCTCAGCTAATCCACCATCTACACGCGCATGTATCGCCGTACCTTCAGGGAGATATTCCTCACTCAGGATCTCTCCGTGCTCATGTATGGCGTGAACTAAATCTCCTCGTTCATAGGGAATCGTTGTTGTGATCTCTATTTTTGGTCGTGGAAGTGAACTTTCAATTGCATCTACTAGTCCTTCAATACCAAAACCCGTGCGAACTGAGAATGCATAACTGTTCTTCTCTTTGCGCAATATAGACATCACAATTTCTGGATTAGCAATATCTACTTTATTGATCGCAATTATTTCCGGTATGTCTCCCCCGCCAATTTCATTGATTACTTCTCGTACCGCGCGGATCTGTTCAAATGGATCAGAGTGAGAACCATCGACAACGTGCACAATTAAATCTGCGCCAGATACTTCTTCGAGTGTTGATTTAAAAGCATCAATGAGTTGATGTGGAAGATGTCGAACGAAACCTACTGTGTCTGAAAGAGTGTAGATACGTCCATCACTTGTTTGATTTTTTCGAACAGTTGGATCCAGCGTGGCAAAAAGTGCATTTTCTACAAGAACGCCAGCGTTGGTGAGTTTATTGAGCAGTGATGATTTTCCAGCATTGGTATAACCAGCGATTGCAACAGAGGGAATATTGTGACGCTTGCGTTCTTGTCGCTTGGTATCACGCGAGACCTTCATCTCGGCAATTTCTCCACGTAGTTTTGCCATCTTGTCACGAATACGGCGACGATCAGTTTCAATCTTAGTTTCACCAGGTCCGCGACCACCGATACCAGCACCACCGGCGGCGCGGCCACCAACCTGACGTGAAAGTGAATCACCCCAACCTCGAAGTCGTGGCAACAAGTATGCAATTTGAGCAAGCTCTACCTGTGCTTTACCTTCTTTACTCTTTGCATGTTGCGCAAAAATATCCAAAATCAATGCAGTGCGATCTACTACTTTTACTTTTAGTTTTTCTTCCAGTTGGCGCAATTGAGAAGGTGATAGCTCACCATCACAAATAACTGTGTCTGCTCCTGTTGATGCAACTACTTGTCGTAACTCAATCACTTTTCCTGAACCAATATATGTAGCAGGATCTGGTTTATCTCTGCGTTGAATTAATCCATCCAAAACTTCTGAACCCGCGGTTTCGGCAAGTGCTTTCAACTCTGCCAAAGAATTCTCTGCCATCTCGGCAGTACCTTCAGTCCAAACCCCCACAAGCACAACTCGTTCGAGTTGTAACTGACGATACTCAGCATCTGAAATATCTTGGAGTTCGGTAGAAAAACCTTTGACTCTTCGAAGCGCATGCCTATCTGCTAAATCTGGTTGTGAAGAAACTTCAAAATCACTCTCTTCTGAATCAAAATCTGCAGCTGCTCGAGCGCTCTCGCGCATGAGTTCCTCGAAATCAAGATCCTCGCGATTATCTTTACTCAACAAGAAATCCAGATATATCGTGATCAGAAATTAGTACCGCCGGCCCAATCAGGGTTGCATTCGAATGAGCATCAATTTCAACTTCTAAACGACCACCTGGTGGATAAATGACCCACTTCGAAGGTAAACGTTCCTTTGAATATAGGGATGCCGCAAGTGCAACTGCGCATGTTCCAGTTCCACACGAACGGGTTTCACCACTGCCACGTTCGAATACACGCATTTTTAATTCGTGATCACCCATCACTTGGACGAACTCAACATTGACGCCTTCAGGATAAGCCTCCTTTGGTCGTACAACGGGAGCTTCATTCATAACTCCTACATGTGCAATGTCGTCAACAAAAACAACAGCATGAGGATTTCCAACGCTAATTTTATATCCATTCCAAATATGCCCGTTAGTAGATGCTGTTATTGCTTCTTCTTCATCCGTTACTTGTCCCAGGTTGACCGAAATATCACCAGTCATAGGAACGCGTAAATGTTTGATTCCATCACGCGTATTGATTGCAAAAATTCCATCTTTTTCATGGCCTCGTTCTACTAAATATCTAGCCATCACGCGAATTCCATTACCGCACATTTCAGCCAGTGACCCATCAGAATTTCGATAATCCATAAACCACTTGCCATCGCGTTTGATGATTCGAATTAATCCGTCAGCACCTATTCCAGTTTCACGATTACATATGGCTGCAGTCTGGGCAGTTGTTATTGAGTAATCGTCGAGGGGATCAAAGAGAATTACAAAATCATTCTCAGTTCCGTGGCCATATGTTGCCATCAATGAAGTATCCATATATGTTCGCAGTTTACTTCTTTAGCGTGAGGCAAGCACTTCCATTACGCGCTCAAGTCGAGGTTGAGTTGGAGAAATCCATTGGATTCGTTCATCTCTTGAGAACCAGGTCTCTTGCCTACGCGCATATTGACGAGTTGCTCTCTTAGTATCTTCTTTCGCTTCATCCTCAGAAATCGTGCCATTGAGTAAAGCAACTATTTGAGAATATCCCAGGGCTAATTGAGAAGTTCTTCCCTCCAACATCCCATTAGCGATACAGGCTCTTACTTCTTCGATAAATCCTAATTGCCACATTTTCTCAACGCGCGCATCAATTCGATCTATCAGATGGTCGCGTTCCATCACTAATCCAAATTGCATCGCCTTTGGATAGCGCGAACTTTCCTCTCGTGGAAGATTTGCAGTGAAAGGCTTGCCTGTAATTTCAATGACTTCAAGTGCTCGAATAACACGTCGCAAATTTGCACGATCAATAGCAATCGCTGCGGCAGGGTCGAGTTTTTCTAGACGAGAAAATAGCGCATCTCCACCAATTCGCTCCGCCTCGATTTCCAAAGATTTACGAATCATTGGATCGGTATCAGGAAAATTGAGCTCATCCAAAATTGATTTAATATAAAGGCCAGTCCCGCCAACAATGACTACATTCTTACCTTGTGAATGTATTTCATTAACTTTTTCACGGGCCAGCCCCTGATACCAGGCAACAGTTGAATCTTTGGAAACGTCCAAGATATCTAATAAATGGTGTTCGATACCACCACGTTCAGCAATGGATAGTTTTGCAGTACCAATATTCATGCCTTTATAAATTTGCATCGAATCTGCATTGATAATCTGTGCATCAATTTCTTGTGCTACTTGAATTGCAAGTTCACTCTTACCTGTCGCTGTTGCTCCAGCTATAACAATTATTTCCATTAGCGAACAGTCGGCATACCCAGAAGCAAAGCCTCTTTTATATTCTCTTTAGTGCGGGCTTCGTGAGAATCGCCTCCTCGAGTACTGCGAACAAATCCTGCATCACCGATGAGGTAGTGCGCGGATGCCTCTTTGATTATCACGTCAACAATATCTCCGGGACGGGCAGTACTCTCGTTACCAAAATGAACTAATCTGAAATCTTCACTTCGGCCAGTGAGTCGCGATTGGGCAGTATCTCGTCGGCCTTCGTAATCTGCCACAAGTACCTTCATGGATTTGCCAATTGCCTCTTTATTTACTGATAACGAAATTCCTTGCTGATGTTCGTGCAATCTTGTATAGCGCTCTCCCACAACTTCTGGCGAAACTTGGTCAGGCATTGTTGCAGCGGGCGTTCCTGGTCGTTTTGAATATTGATATGTGTAAGCAGCAGCAAATCTAGCTTCTGTGCAGATATCTAGTGTGGCTTGAAAGTCTTCTTCGCTCTCACCGGGGAAACCAACAATAATGTCAGTCGTAATTGATGAATGTGGAATTGATTCGCGCACTCGATCAAGAATTCCTAAGTAGCGATCGGTTCTATATGAGCGGCGCATTGTCTGCAAAATACGATCAGAACCAGACTGTAACGGCATATGTAAATGTGGCATCGCATTAGGGGTTTGTGCCATAGCCTCGATGACATCGTCAGTGAAATCGCGTGGGTGTGGCGACATAAATCGAACTCTTTCAAGTCCATCAATCTTTCCGCATTCGCGTATCAGGTTTGCAAATGCTCCTCTATCACCAAAATCAACACCGTAGGCATTCACGTTTTGACCCAGCAGGGTTACTTCAATAACGCCTTGATCAACTAAGGCGCGAACTTCTTTGAGAATATCTACCGCAGGACGATCTTTTTCGATTCCACGCAGTGTGGGAACTATGCAAAATGTACAGGTGTTGTTGCATCCAACTGAAACAGAAACCCACGAAGAGAATGCAGAGAGGCGACGTGCTGGAAGCGTTGAAGGGAAATGTTCAAGTGATTCAAGAATTTCTATCTGCGACTCTTCTTCAACACGAGCACGCTCTAGAAGAACTGGAAGTGATCCGACATTGTGTGTTCCAAAGACGACATCAACATAGGGAGCTTTCTTGAGAATTGTCGCCTGATCTTTTTGGGCAAGACAACCTCCGACTGCGATTTGCATCTTTGGATTGAGTTTTTTGATCGGTGCTAGGAAACTCAGATTTCCATAGAGTTTATTATCTGCATTCTCGCGAACCGCACATGTATTGAAAACAACAATGTCAGCTTGCTCACCTACTTGAACTGGAATAAATCCTGCCTCATCAAGGAGTCCTGCGATTCGTTCAGAGTCGTGCACATTCATCTGACAGCCATAGGTTTCGACTGTGTAGGTGCGCGTCATGACACCATCGTAACGTGAGAGTTAGTGGGTAATAACCTGAGTCTGGAAATTCGAACGATCAACGACGAGACTGTGATGGTTCTCAAGTGTTATCCACCCTGGCTGGTTCCAGCCACTTGATGCCACAAGCACACCTTCGCTATCGGCGCGATATTTGATTTCATAATAATCATTTGGTGCCCAATCGGGCTTCTTCTCAGGTTGGAACTCGCTCACAACCACAAAAGTATCTTCATTCATTATCATCGCATTAATACTTGAAAATTTTGCATGCTCTTTGATTAAACCAATTGTTGAACTTATTCCTTTTACCATTCCATGCTTTTCAATTTCTGTAAGCAGTAGATAGAAATATTTTTCGCTATCAGTTGTGCCTGCTATGAATTCAAAAAACTTTGGATCAATCAGATGATCTAATCCTGTTGCTGGAAAAATTCCACCATTGTGAATAAATGAATAATCTTTATAAGTAAATGGATGTGTGTTGTTCTCATTGATTGGCAACCCTGCAGTTGCCCATCGCAAATGTAAAAGTCCACCATCAGTAGTTGTCTGCGCTAGTGTTTTACTAAAATTCTCACTCGTTGCAGCGGTTTCAGGTGCTCGACTCAACGTAGCTGCATGGGCATCGTGATCAATAGTGGCTATGCCCCAGCCATCGCAGTGAACTGATGACAATGAGATGAATTCTTTAAAATCTTTGCCTACTAACGCGTCAAAATTGGTTTTTTCGTGCGACACGTAGCCCATAAGTCTGCACATTTTTGTAAAAACCTCTTCCATTTACGTCACACTGTGAGTACAAAGGTTACCTCGGTGCCCCTCGCCGAACCAACTTACTCGCTATTTTCAAGGAGGAAAATCTTGGCGATTACAAATGATGACGAAAGACGTTTAGCAGAACTCGGATATAAGCAAGAGCTCAACAGAACGTGGAGCGGATTTTCAAACTTCGCTATCTCATTCTCAATTATTTCCATCCTGGCAGGTTGCTTTACAACTTTTGCCCAGGCGTGGAATAACGGTGGACCAATTGCAATTTCAGTTGGTTGGCCAATTATTTCTCTCTTTATCCTTATTATCGGTTTCTGTATGTCAGAGCTTGCATCTGCATATCCAACATCAGGCGGTATCTACTGGTGGGCATCCAAGTTAGGTGGAGCAAAAGCTGGTTTCTATACTGGCTGGCTCAACCTCATTGGTTTGGTATCAGTTACAGCGTCCGTTGGTTACGGAGCAGCAAGTTTCTTGAATGTAATTCTTGGGGCACAATTTCCAAGCTATGCCACTGATTTCTTGGGCGGCGACTACATCAAGCAACAATTCTTTCTCTTCGTAGCAATCATAATTTTTGTCACACTGATCAATGTGTATAGCGGTAATCTCCTATCGCTTTTCAATAACATCTCTGTTTGGTGGCACATATTTGGTGCAGCAATCGTTATCGGAATCTTGATCTTTGCGCCATCTGAGCACCAATCACTCTCATGGATGTTTACAACGAAGATCAACAGCTCAGGATTTAGCGATAACTCTTACTGGTTATACGTACTTCCATTGGGCTTGTTGATGACCCAGTACACAATTACTGGCTTCGATGCATCTGCCCACCTCTCTGAAGAGACACATGATGCTCATCTCAATGCAGCACGTGGAATCTGGAAGTCAATCTTCTACTCAGCAATCGGTGGATACATCTTGCTGATGGCATTCCTCTTTGCAGCAACTAAGACTGATGTGATTAGTTCATTTGATCCAGCAGTTAACCCATTTGGTGGTGGATCTGTTATTGCTGTGCTCTATACAGCACTCGGTGGCGGCGCTCTCTTCAAGTTGGTCATGATCATCACAACTGCAGGGCAGATCTTCTGCGTAACAGCATGCCTTACTTCATGTTCACGCATGATGTTCGCATTCTCACGCGATGGTGCTGTACCTGGAGGAAATCTTTGGAAGAAAGTTAATAAGCATCACGTACCTGTAAATGCAGTTCTTGCATCTGCAATAGGTGGAGTTGCAATGACACTTCCAGCTTTGTGGAAGAGCCCAACAGGTGCACCAACTGCTTTCTATGCGGTTGTATCTGTTTGTGTAATCAGTCTTTACTTAGCATTTATGATTCCAATTTATCTACGTCTCAAGGCCGGATCTTCTTTCAAGCCTGGCGCATGGACTCTTGGATCTAAGTACAAGTGGATGTGCACACTTGCAGTAGCAGAAATTGCAATTATTTCTATCTACTTCATCTTGCCATTCTCACCAGCAGGTACTCCAGGAAATAAAGATTTCACCTGGACTGCAGTGAACTACGCACCACTTATTACTGGTGGAGCACTCATCATCTTGTGGATTTGGTGGCATCTATCGGCCAAGAAGTGGTTCACAGGACCAAAACGAACAATTGATGCATAAGTAATAGCACTTCCAAAATCCCCTCCGCCATATTGGTGGAGGGGATTTTGCTTTGTAGATTTTATTCCTTCGGATAGATACGCTGACTCCATGAGCGCATTGAGTGTCGATCAATTACGTAAAGCCGTTGCCGATGGAAGCGTAGATACTGTCATTGTTGCAATGACAGATATGCAAGGACGTCTCACAGGTAAGCGAATTCATGGCCAATACTTCTTAGATGAAGTTCTAAAGCATGGCACTGAAGGATGTAACTATCTATTAGCGGTAGATGTGGATATGAATACCGTTGCAGGATATGAAATGTCTTCATGGGAACGTGGTTATAGCGATTTTGCACTTATGCCAGATCTCAACACTCTTCGGATGGTTCCATGGCAACCAGGTGCAGCAATGGTTCTAGCTGATGTTCAATGGCTAGATAACACAGATGTTGTTGCATCTCCCCGACAAGTTTTGCGTAAGCAAATTGCGGCGCTCGAAAAGGCAGGCATGGTCGCAATGTGTGGAACTGAACTTGAATTTGTCGTTTATAAAGATACATACGAAGAGGCGTGGAACAAGTCATATCGCGAACTCACACCTGTAAATCAATATAACGTCGATTATTCAATTATGGGTGGCTCTCGCATTGAGCCTCTTCTTCGCCGAATTCGTTTGGCAATGGCTGGTGCTGGAATGACTGTTGAATCAGTAAAAGGCGAATGCAATTTTGGTCAGCATGAAATTGCTTTCAAATATTCTGATGCGCTCTCCAATTGCGATAACCACGTAATTTATAAGAATGGTGCAAAAGAGATTTCTGCTGAAGAGGGATACGCACTTACATTTATGGCTAAGCCAAATATGAAAGAGGGAAACTCTTCCCATATCCATCTCTCTTTCCGCGGACTCAAGGGCGAACTCGTCATGGCTGATGATTCAGATAAAGTCGATGGGATGAGTGAGCTAGGTCGCCAATTTATTGCTGGCCAGGTTGCCCACCTTCGCGAACTCTCACTTCTATTTGCACCAAATATTAATTCATACAAACGCTATGTTCCTGGTTCATTTGCTCCAACTGCAATTCGTTGGGGACGCGATAACCGCACATGTGCACTTCGTTTAGTCGGACATGGCGCCGGACTTCGCTTGGAAAATCGTGTACCTGGTGGCGATGTGAATCCATATATGGCTGTTGCAGGAATTATTGCTGCAGGCCTTGATGGAATAAATAAGAAAATGAAATTAGAACCTGCCTTCCAAGGAAATGCTTACGCATCCGATTCAGAGCGCGTGCCTGCATCAATGAATGAAGCCCTAGATCTATGGGAGAAGAGCGCCTGGGTCAAAGAGACTTTTGGCGCGGAAGTTCAAGCACACTATGCAAATATGGCTCGAATTGAAATTTCAGCATACGGAAGCGCAGTTACCGATTGGGAACTCTTCCGCAACTTCGAAAGGTTCTAAATCGTGTCAACTACGTATGACGTAATCAATCCAGCAACTGAATCAATTGTAAAAACAATTGAGCACTATGACCTTGCTGCAACAGATAACGCAATTGCCAAAGCTGCTAAAGCCTTCGAAAGTTGGCGCGCGATTTCACCTGGTGATCGTGGCAAACTCTTGCGTCGTTTTGCCGACGTAGTTGCAGATCACAAAGAGGAACTCGCACTCCTGGAGATCACTAACTCTGGCCATGCCCGAGGTAATGCACTCTGGGAAGTTGATAATGTCGTCAACACACTTACATATTATTCTGCTGCACCTGAGCGCCTCTTTGGTCGACAGATTCCAGTTCCGGGCGGCATCGATGTAACGTTCAAAGAACCACTCGGCGTTGTTGGAATTATCGTGCCCTGGAATTTCCCAATGCCAATTGCTGTCTGGGGTTTTGCTCCAGCACTCGCTGCAGGAAATACCGTCGTACTCAAGCCTGCCGAATACACGCCACTGACAGCAATTCGACTTGGTGAGTTAGCACTAGAGGCTGGAATTCCTGAAGGTGTCTTTAATGTTTTGCCTGGTAAAGGCAGCATTGTTGGAAACCGTTTTGTAACTCATCCCCTTGTGCAAAAGATTGTCTTTACTGGTTCAACTTCCGTTGGTAAATCAATCATGGCTGGATGCGCCGATCAGGTAAAGCGAGTAACACTTGAATTGGGTGGCAAGAGTTCAAATATCATCTTTGCAGATAGTGATTTAGATAAAGCTGCAGCAAATGCACCCGGTGCCGTCTTCGATAATGCTGGCCAAGATTGCTGTGCTCGCTCACGCATTCTTGTACAGAAGTCTGTTTTTGATTCTTTCATGGAAAAGTTTGAAGTCGGAGTCAAGAAATTCCGAGTTGAAGATCCCAATCTTGCGACATGTGACATGGGACCACTTATTTCTAAGAAACAATTTGAGGCTGTGCAGACATTCCTTGATGAACCCGTTGCTTTTACAGGTAGCGCACCAAGTGGAAGTGGTTATTGGATGCCTCCAACAGTTCTCATGCCAAAGAATGCTCAAGCACGTTCATGGCGCGAAGAAGTATTTGGGCCAGTAGTTTCTGTCCTTACGTTCGAGGATGAGGCTGAAGCAATTGCAATGGCTAATGATTCTGAATATGGCTTAAGCGGTTCAATCTGGACTCGCGACATTGGTCGAGCACTTCGCGTTTCACGCGGTGTTGAAACAGGAAATCTCTCAGTCAATAGCAATTCATCCGTACGTTTTTGGACACCATTTGGTGGATTCAAACAATCTGGACTTGGCCGCGAATTAGGACCAGATGCGCTCGACTCATTTACAGAAGTAAAGAATGTATTTATCTCTAACGACTAAACTCACACAGATAATCTAAAGAATAGAAGAGGACATCATGGCAGAACGTTTAGAAGGTCGCGTCGGCGTTATTACTGGCGGCGGAAGCGGAATCGGATATGCAACTGCGCTGCGTTTTGCTCAAGAAGGAGCAAAGGTTGTAATCGTCGATACGAATCCTGAGTCTGGTGAGAAAGTTGCCAAAGAAGTTGGCGGAATTTTCGTAAAAGCAGATGTTACAAATGCCGATGATGTAGCACGCATGTACAAGACTGCATTTGATACATATGGTCGTATTGATATTGCATTCAATAATGCTGGTATTTCGCCACCTGATGATGATTCGATTTTGACTACAGGTATCGATGCGTGGGAGCGCGTACAACGCGTGAACCTCACAAGTGTTTATCTTTGCTGTAAAGAAGTACTTCCATACATGCTCAAGGCTGGCAAAGGATCAATTATCAATACAGCATCCTTCGTCGCGACGATGGCATCAGCTACATCACAGATTTCTTACACTGCATCTAAAGGTGGAGTACTTGCTATGAGTCGCGAACTCGGAGTTCAGTTTGCTCGCCAGGGTGTTCGTGTGAATGCTCTATCTCCTGGACCAGTCAACACTCCCCTGTTGCAAGAACTCTTTGCAAAAGATAAAGAGCGTGCAGCTCGTCGCCTCATTCATATTCCATTGGGGCGCTTTGCCGAAGCTAGCGAACTTGCAGCAGCAGTCGCATTCTTAGCATCTGATGATTCATCTTTTATTACAGCATCTAACTTCTTAGTAGATGGTGGAATTTCAGGAGCGTACGTAACTCCGCTGGACTAATACTTACTTGCGTTGAATCGGCGCAATCGCGATGCGATCAAGAAATCGATCAACTAAATCGTAGCCACGTTGATTTGCACCTGCTTCATTCTTCATTGTCTGCGCCCGCAAATCATTGACATCAATTCCTTCATCTTCTACTTCAGCACAACCGCCATCCATTGCTAACCACAGCTCTAAAACATTGGGATCGATTTCGGGGTGGAATTGCAAACCCAAAGTGCGCCCGAATGTAAAGGCTTGCGGACAAAGCTGCGTCCGAGCAATTTCAATTCCTTGCGGTGGAACGGTAAAGCGATCCCAGTGATACTGAAACCAAGGACCTGATGGAATAAATGCTTCATCATCACTTTGAATTTCATACCATCCAAGTTCTGCATGCGGTGAGCGCGAAACCGTGCCACCTAAAATTCGCGCCATGAGTTGTCCGCCAAAACAAATTCCTAAAATAGGAATTCCGGCATTATGCGCGGCTCTCAAATTTTCAATTTCTGGTGCTAGCCAATTACCAATGCGTTCGTCTTCATAGGCACCCCAAGGCGCACCCATAACAACAATGACTTCAAAATCAAAAAAATTTGGCCACTCGACTTTTACGTTGGGGGTATGAAAATGTGCTTCATCAACAATGAGAAATCGAACAATCTCATATCCGCGTTTTTTGAACTGTGCCCAAATCGGACCTGCTTCACTTACGTGATCGTGTTCAATGAATAGAACGCGCTTTAACATGTCTTCTATTTTTGGATTCGAATCGGTTGTTGTCCACGAGCTATCAAACGGTCAAAGTAGATTTCTCGTTTTTCATTGAAGCGATCTGATTCCTCAGTCGCACCCGCAATAAAAGTTGCAAGTTCGTCACGAGCAGCCTGACCATCACCGCTGAAATCTTCGCGATCAAAAATATTCCAAGCACGAAGCACTGGGGCAACAACATCATCAAGGTGCTGTTGCATGTCATAAATTCCAGCTAATGCGATTTGAACAGCCTTACGTCCAAAACCTGGCATTCCCGCACCTGGCATATCAAAATTTGTCACAACGTCTGTGATTGCACGCATGGCCTCATTTGGTGCTAAATCAATGGCCTTACCTAATAAGTTACGATAAAAAATCATGTGTAAATTTTCGTCAAGTGCAATACGTTGCAACATATTTTCACAAATAGGGTCATCTGAAATCTTGCCCGTGTTTCGATGGGATATACGCGTAGCTAATTCTTGAAATGAAACATATGCAACTGTATGCAACATGTCGTTGTCATAAGGAGTTTGGTAACCCTGCGACATATGTGCCATACGAAGATCTTCCAACTCATAAGGATTCACGCCGCGCGTTGCCATGAGGTAATCACGCATAACGATTCCGTGGCGGTTTTCTTCGGCAGTCCAACGTTCAACCCAATTACCCCATGCGCCATCGCGGCCCATCGATATTGCAATTTCAGTGTGATAGCTCGGAAGATTATCTTCGGTCAACAAATTCAAAACTAACGAATCTTGCGCAACAGTAGAAAGACGTGAATCTTTTGCTTCCCATGCATCACCATTGAGCGGGCCAGCAAAGTTACGGCCTTCAGACCATGGGACATAGTCATGCGGATACCACTCTTTTTGTATTTCTAAGTGGCGGGCTAACTCAACTGCAACGGTAGGTTCGAGATCTCTAATCAGACGAGATTGGAGTTCCGGGTCAATTGAGGCCATTAGGCAACGGTAATGCACTACCAGCATTACTCGCTAGTTATAGATTCTTTTCCGCTCGTAATTTCGCTTGTGTTGCTCGCCACTTTGCAATTTCACCATGGTTTCCACTGAGCAATACCTCAGGCACTGAGATCTCACGCCATGTTTGTGGTTTTGTAAAATTCGGATACTCAAGATATCCCTCACTGTTGTGTGATTCTTCAGATAAAGATTCAGGATTACCTAATACTCCAGGCAATAATCGTGTAATTGCTTCGATCATCACCATGGAAGCAACTTCGCCTCCACCTAGAACGTAGTCACCAATCGAAACTTCTAGAACATTAATGTTTCTCTCTTTGAACTCATCACGTGAATAATATTGGCGAACACGATCATCGATTCCTTCATATCGACCGCAAGCAAATATTAATTGCTTTGAATTCGTAAGTTCTTGCGCCATCTCTTGAGTAAACCGCTTTCCTGCAGGAGTAAGTACAACAAGGGTTGCTCCATCCTCAATAATCGAATCAATTGCTAGTCCCCATACTTCAGGCAGCATCACCATTCCCGCGCCTCCACCATATGGAGTGTCATCGACTGTGTGATGGTTATCTGTTGTGAAAGCACGTAAGTCATGCACGTTTATTTCTAGGATTCCCTGACCTTGTGCTTTACCAAGCAAGGAAAGGCGCATCGGAGCAAAATAATCTGGAAAAATAGTTATCGCATCTATTTTCATACGACTTCACCGGTGAGATCAGGTGGAATTACCGTCATCCTTTTTGCTTTGATATCAACTACCGGAACTAATTGATGAACAAATGGAATAAGTGTTTCACCATGCGAAGTTTGTATCGCGAGGAGATCTTGACCTGGAAGATTTATGACATCACTAACTTCACCGAACTTATCGCCATTTTCTAGATATGCGATACATCCGATGAGTTGTAGAACGTGGTAATCGTCTTCATCCTCATTCTGCTCATCAATATCTACTTCGGAATAAAGCAGCGTGTCTTTGTATTTTTCAATTCCATTACGGTCGGTAATTCCCTCGAATCCAAGTAGCAAAATTCCATTATGGACTCTGCCCGAAATAATCGTGAGATCACCGAACTTATCTGTTTCTACACGCGCACCCAATGCAAAACGAGTTTCTGGATCATCAGTTCGAACTTCAATGGTTGCTTCACCAAGAATTCCGTGAGCGCGACCAATTCGCCCCACGAGTAAGCGCATCGTTGTAGTTAGCGACCTTCGTCGGTCTCAATGAGATCGACGCGGATCGTACGACCAGCGAGCGCACTCACAACTGTGCGAAGTGCTTTTGCAGTGCGACCATTACGGCCAATGACCTTACCGATATCTTCGGGATTGACTCTTACTTCAAGTGTTGTACCTCGACGATGAGTCTTCTCTTTTACAACGACATCTTCAGGATTATCAACGATTCCCTTTACCAAATGTTCGAGGGCTTCATCCATCATTCTTACTCAGCACTCACTTCTTCAACGGCTGCTTCAACAACTGGTGTCTCTTCAACTACTGCAGGTGCTTCTTCTACAACAGCTTCAACAACTGGTGTCTCTTCAACGGCAGCAGGGGCTTCTTCTACAACTGGATTGGCTTTGGCAGCTAACTTCTCTTGTGCTTTTTTCTTCAGAGTTGTTGCGCCTTCTTTTGGTTCATCCATTGCTTGCTTGACTGCTGCTTCGTATGCAACATTCTTTCCAACGCGAGGTGCTGCAACACGCAGTGTGCCTTCAGTTCCAGGCAATCCCTTGTGCTTTTGCCAATCTCCTGTGACCTTCAACAAAGCCTCTACTGCTGAAGTTGGAAGTGCACCAACGCTAAGCCAATAAAGAGCGCGCTCAGAGTTAATCTCAATGAGTGAAGGTTCTTGTCCTGGAACATAGCGACCGATCTCTTCAATTGAAAGACCGTTACGTGCTTTACGTGAATCTGTTACAACAACGCGAAAAAATGGTGTGCGGATTTTTCCCATGCGCATAAGACGAATTTTTGTAGCCAAGAAAGTTGTACTCCTATAAGTGTGTGCCGTATCAGTTGATCGCAGCGGGGTGCGCAATCAAAAGATCTGACTGTGGATTTCTAATGTTGGCGGGGGTAGAGGGCCCCATCAACAGGTTCCATATTCTGCCATTCCCGCCCATATTTACGAAATTGGGCGCTACTGGCCCTCCTCTAATGCGCGTTTAGCTGGATTTCCAGACTTGGACTTCTTCTTCTGTGGTGCGCTCTTTGTGGGGCCTTTAGGCATAGCTGGCATACCCATTCCACTCATTGCCGGTGGCATACCTCCGTTACGCACTTGCTTCATCATTTTTTGCGCGGCGCTGAAGCGTTCTACTAAAGAATTTACATCTGAAACTTTTCGACCACTTCCCAATGCAATGCGAGCACGACGCCCACCATTGAGAACCTTTGGATCGCGACGCTCTATCGGTGTCATTGATTGAACAATTGATTTAGTGCGAACAAGTTCGGATTCATCAAAGTTATCCAGCTGCTTTTTCATAGCTCCGGCTCCAGGAAGCATCGAGAGCATTTTCGACATTGAACCCATCTTCGACATTGCTTCTAATTGTTCCAGAAAATCTTCAAGTGTGAAATCTTCACCGTTTTCAAATTTCTTTTCCAACTTTGCAGAAGTCTCTGGATTGAAAGCTTTCTTTGCTTGCTCGGCAAGTGTTGCCACATCGCCCATTCCTAATATTCGAGAGGCCATGCGATCGGGATAGAAGATATCGAAATCAGTGAGTTTCTCACCTGTTGAGGCGAACATAATCGGACGTTTAGTAAGCGATGTTATTGAGAGTGCTGCTCCACCACGTGCGTCTCCATCTAGTTTGGTGAGAACAACGCCATCAAATCCCACACCATCGAGAAATGCTTGCGCTGTTCGAACTGCATCTTGCCCAATCATGGCATCGACGACAAAAAGGATTTCATCTGGCATGACAACATCACGTATATCGCGCGCCTGCTTCATTAAATCTTCATCGATACCAAGGCGTCCCGCAGTATCTACAATCACCATGTTATATAACTTCGCTTTCGCAAAAGCGATTCCGTCTCGCGCAACTTTTACTGGATCACCAGTACCGCTTCCAAGTTCAGGGGCAAATACTGGAACGCCAATGCTGTCTCCTACAACTTGCAATTGTGTTACTGCGTTAGGCCGCGCTAAATCAGATGCAATGAGTAGTGGGGTATTTCCTTGATCGGCATAAAACTTAGCCAGCTTGCCCGCAAGAGTTGTTTTACCTGCTCCTTGTAAACCAGCGAGCATGATCACTGTTGGAGGATTCTTTGCCAAACGAACTCTGCGCGCGGATCCACCAAGTATTTCGACTAATTCTTTATTTACAATTTCGAAAATTGCACTTGCTTGATTAGTTCCTGATTGCAATGTCAATAATGCAGCTAATGATTTTTCTTCAATAGTTGCAACAAAGTCCTCAACAACGCTTTGGGCTACATCTGCTTCTAATAATGCTAAGCGAATATCCGCGCAGGTAGCTTGAATATCACTTGATGATAATTTTCCCCGAGTGCGAAGGGATGAGAATGCTCCACTTATTCGCGTCGTTAGTGATTCAAACATAGGAGCAGAGCCTACTTGAGCATTGAGGCCAATCGCTCACGTACTTCACGAGCTCGCTCATCGCTGAGTGCTCCACCGCTAATCTCTGTGACATACAAGGTATCAATGGCTTCGGCTCCCAAAGTTGTAACAATGGCTGAACGAATATCTACCTGGGACTGCGCCACTGCTGCGCCAATTCTAAATAACAATGCAGGGCGATCATGGCTGCGGACTTCAAAAACGGTGGCATCTGTTGCAGCATCTCTAATTGATTCCACTATTGGAGGTGGAACTGGAATTGTTGGTAATTGAGCATATGCCTCAGTGCGTGCATTGATTCGCTCTTCGATATCATTAGAATTTCTTAAAGCATCCTCAATATCGCGGTGTAATTTCTCTGCAGTTATTGCTGGTGCATGTGGGTCTGGAGTCACTATCCACTTCATAACAGCTGAAGGTCCATGCGATTTTGTTCTGGCGGAGCGAACATCGAGTCGAGCAAGATTGAGTACGCCTGCAACAATTGATAATAAACCGGGTTTATCTGGAGAAATAATTTCGATTGAATAGTCAAGGCCACGAGCTTCTAGATTCACTCGAAGAATTCCAGATTGAGCAATCTGTCGCTGTTCATCTGTGATATCTGGCTGTAGTGCAACCGTGCTTCCACTCATTGCCTTTCTGACTTTGTTGACCAATTCTTCAACCAAACTTGCTTTCCACTCACTCCACGCTGCGCGACCCGTTGCTTCACCGTCGGCAATGCTCAAGGCGTGCAAAAGTTCGAGCGTTTCTAAATCTGGAATTACAGCCAAAATTGATGCAATGGTTGCAGGGTCATCTAAATCACGACGAGTTGCTGTCGCTGAAAGTAATAAATGATGTTGAACTAGAATCTTTAGCGTTTCAACATCTTCGTGCGGAAAACCAAATCTGGTAGCTAATGGTGCAATCAATCGTGCTCCGCGCTCTGAGTGATCTTCCTCGCTACCTTTACCAATATCGTGAAATAGAGCTCCTACTAGAAGCAAGTCGGGTCGATGTACATTGCGCGTCAATGCCGCAGCACGTACTGCCGTTTCAACCATATGACGATCAACAGTATGGCGATGAAGTGCATTTCTTTGTGGAAGAGAGCGAACTGAACTCCACTCTGGAATCCATGAAAAAATAATTTCCTCTTGATCAAGGGCTTCAAAAACGTCAATCATCGCAGCCCCTGCGCCAATCAGTGCGACTAAATTTTCGCGAGCTTCGCGCGGCCATGGCGAAGGTAATTGGGCCTTGCCTTCCTTTAGCACTGTGGCTAATCGTTCACAACTATCGAGTGAGAGTGGCATTCCCAATTGCGCAGCTTTTGCAGCAGCGCGTAACCCTAAAACAGCATCGTCGGCAATCTCAACTTGCGAATCGATAATAACTTCTTGATTCGCAACACTAATTCCTCGTGCGATCGAAGTTGTTCTTGGCTTACGTAAAATCCTGCCAAGTCCATCTTTACCTTTGAATTCAATTTTGTGCCACGTCGTATTGAGTAGGTAATCTACTGATCGTGCTGCTCGTGCAACATCGCTCATTAATAAATCTGCATCTGCGTAATCTAAATGCCGCGCTACGCGATCTTGTTCTTGGAAAAGTAAACGATCACGATTCTTCTGAGTAGTTTCATGAAGAGCTTCTCTAATATTTGCTAACGTTGATTCAGCCCAGCTAATTTTTTCTAACGGAACATCGAAAGCCCCGCTCAACTTTATGGCACGTAGCGCATTGATATCGCGCAAACCTCCACGTGCTTCTTTCAAATCTGGTTCAAGCAAATATGCCAATTCACCAGCACGTTCATGGCGCTCATCTAAAGATCTACGCAATTCTGGCAATCTCTTACGAGAATCTTTTCTCCATGAATCAATCGAATCGTGCTGGACCGCCGCGACTAAATCTGCATCACCAGATACCAATCGAATATCTAGAAGTCCTAAGGCAACTTTGAGATCATCGTGTGCCGCATCACGGGTTTGCGCACGTGTGCGAACTGAATGATCTACGCTCTTTGAATCCCATAAGGGATAAAGCAATGTGTTGACGAAAGTACTGAGTTCATCATCACTAAAAGAATCATTATGCAAAATCACAATATCGAGATCAGAGCCAGGAGATAATTCAGCTCTTCCATATCCCCCGACTGCTGCCAGAGCTATGCCTTCATTTTTTGCTCTTTGCGAAAGTGTGCTGAGCGCTTCGTTAAAAAGCGAAGCGAGGTACCGATCGCTCTCGTTCGATCGGTACCTTCGCTCGCGTGTTCCCATGGTGCAACTTTAGGGGCGAACCCTAAATAGCATCCACCCCGCGTTCTCCAGTGCGAACGCGAACAATCTGATCAACTGGTGTAGTCCAGACTTTGCCATCTCCAATTGATCCTGTTGAAGCAGCTTTGACAATGACATCTACTACTGAATTTGCTTCACTATCATCGACCAAGACTTCAAGTCTTACTTTTGGTACAAGATCAACCGTGTATTCAGCTCCTCGGTAAACCTCTGTGTGTCCTTTCTGACGCCCGAAACCACTTGCTTCCGAAACTGTCATGCCATTGATGCCATGAGCTTGTAGCGCATTTTTTACATCATCGAGTTTGAATGGTTTGAGAATTGCTGTAATGAGTTTCATTAGAAAGCACCTCCACGTGATGAGCTTGTCATTTCATATGCAGTTTCAGCGTGTTCGCTGAGATCAATACCCTCAATTTCAGCATCACGAGGAATGCGGAAACCAATGGTCTTCTCGATACTAAATCCGAGAATCAAAGTAACAATGAATGAGTACCCGGCAACCATGCCTACACCAAGTGCTTGTTTCCCAAGAAGTGCGCTTCCGCCACCGTAAAACAATCCATCGATACCAACGCTATTGACGACGTGAGTGCCGAAGAATCCAATGGCTAGTGAGCCCCAAATTCCACCGACAAGGTGAACACCAACAACATCGAGTGAATCATCAAAGCCGAATTTATATTTCATTCCAACGGCGAGTGAACAGAGAATTCCAGCGATAAATCCGATGACAACTGCTGCCCATGGTGCAACGAATGCACAAGCGGGTGTAATTGCTACAAGCCCAGCTACTGCGCCAGATGCTGCGCCCAATGATGTTGCATGACCATTACGAATTTTCTCGACCAAAATCCAGCCAATGAGTGCACCAGCTGTTGCAACTTGAGTATTCATAAATGCCAGACCTGCAAGACCATTTGCTGCAAGTGCAGAACCAGCATTGAATCCAAACCAACCAAACCACAATAAGCCAGATCCTAGAAGTACAAGTGGCAAGGAGTGTGGTCGCATTGCTTCCTTACGCCATCCGACACGCTTTCCAAGAATTATCGCAAGTGCTAAACCTGCTGCACCTGCATTGATGTGCACTGCCGTTCCGCCAGCAAAGTCTTCAAGACCTTTACCTGCAAGATATCCAGTGCCAGTGGTTTTGTCACCAACTTTATTTCCGAATGCAAATACCCAGTGTGCAACCGGGAAGTACACAATTGTCGTCCAGATCGCGACAAAAATTGCCCATGCGGTGAACTTTGTACGATCGGCAATTGCACCCGAGATAAGTGCAGGAGTAATAATCGCAAACATTAATTGGAATGCTGCAAAAACTAAGAGTGGAATTGGATAAACGCCACCATTATTAGTAAATGCATTTACTTGGCTTCCTAAGCCCGAAAGTGAGAAGGAACCAAACCAAGGCGAATTACCTTTGTAACCAAATGCTAATTCGAAACCGTAAATTACCCATAAAATGCTAACGATTCCGATAGTGACCATCGACATCATCATCATATTTAGAACACTTTTGGTCCTGACCATTCCACCGTAGAAGAAAGCTAATCCAGGTGTCATAAGTAGAACGAGAGCAGTGCTTGCCAACATCCAGGCGGTATCGCCAGAATTGAGAACAGTCGCTTCCATTTATTTTCCTCACATAAGGGTGCGCTAAAGATGCGCGAGAGTCTCGCCTTTGAGATGAGGCAAAGATGCCCCACGAGAGTTACAGAAAATAGCCTGTTGTGTTACATCTGTGTTAAAGCTCGAATATAACTTTCACTATCGAAGGGGGAAAAGTCGGTTTGGGACTCCCCTGTGCCTATCCATTTGATGGGGACGCCTATCTCTTTCTCGATGGCCAGGGCTACGCCACCTCTGGCGCTACCGTCGAGTTTGGTCAAAATAATTCCAGTCACGCCAATGCTTTCGGTAAATATTCTGGCTTGTGCGATGGCATTGTGACCCGTTGTTGCATCAATAACTAAAAGAACTTCATTGATCGGAAGGACTTTTTCGATAACTCTTTTGACTTTTCCAAGTTCTGCCATCAAGTCATTCTTATTGTGCAAACGTCCTGCGGTGTCTATCAATAAATAATCAACGCACTTATTGAGCGCCGCATGTGCGCTATCAAATGCGACGGAGGCAGGATCTCCATTTTCTTTTCCTGACACAACTTCAATTCCGAGACGATCTCCCCACGTGCGCAGTTGCTCAACTGCAGCTGCACGAAAGGTATCGCCTGCAGCCAAGAGCACTTTACTTCCACGGCTTTGAAAGAGCGCCGCTAATTTTGCAACCGATGTCGTCTTTCCGGTTCCATTGACGCCGACAATAAGAATTGTTGTTGGCCCCGATGCGGCACGAATGGTTTCACGAGATTGACGTGATAATTGTGAAAGAAGGATGCGATGGAGATCTTCCTCTGGGTTTTCACCTTTGCTTTTTTTAGCTTCATCAATGAGGGCACGAGAAAAATTTGGTCCTAAATCAGATGCTAGAAGTTCACCGTAGAGTTCTTCCCAATCACTATTTGAGAGTGTTGATTGACCCTTTATTTTGCTAAGGAATTTAGTAAAGATCCCCATCGAAATTAGCTAGCGTCTGATTCACGCAAACGTTGCGAGATAACTTCAGTGACGCCATCACCGCGCATTGTTACGCCATAAAGGGCATCGGCAATTTCCATCGTGCGCTTTTGGTGAGTGATAATAATAAGTTGTGAGCTGGCACGAAGTTCTTCCAGGATTACAAGTAAGCGACCTAAGTTAACATCATCAAGGGCGGCCTCAACTTCATCCAGCACGTAGAACGGACTTGGACGGGCCTTGAATATTGCAACAAGCATCGCTACGGCTGTAAGTGATTTTTCTCCGCCAGAGAGTAACGAGAGTCGCTTGATTCTCTTTCCTGGTGGACGGGCTTCAACATCAACGCCAGAACTCAAAGGATTATCTGGATCCGTGAGAATCAAACGGCCATCGCCACCAGGGAATAGTCGCGCGAAAATATCCTCGAAATGTTTTGCAGTCTCTGTATAGGCTTCCATGAAAATTTGTTGAACTCGATCATCAACCTCTTTGATGATATCGAGCAAGTCTTTTTTAGTGTTCTTGAGATCTTCGAGCTGTTCGGCGAGAAACTTCAAACGTTCTTCTAGCGCAGTAAATTCTTCGAGTGCCAAAGGATTTACTTTGCCCAGGAGTGCAAGTGAACGCTCTGTTGATGCAAGGCGCTTTTCTTGTTGATCGCGACGATATGGAACCATTTCGGTTGCAACGATCTCACCTGTTTCAGTCTCAAAAAATGTTGGTACATCTTTATCCGGACCATATTCGTTGACGAGTGAAGTGAGATCAATTCCAAATTCTTCAACAGTCTTAGCTTCTAGTGTCTCTATGCGCAAACGCTGCTCTGCTCGAGCAATTTCATCACGATGAACACTTGAAGTGACTTGATCTAATTGAGCGGTAAGTTCGCGGCCACGGGTACGAATTGAAAGCGTTTCGCCTTCGCGCGCAGTTCTTGATTCTTCGAGTCGAGAGCGCTCTGTTGCCGCTTTTGCAATTGAGCGTTCAATATGAATGAGCGCTTCATAGGCAGCCTCTGCAATAGCTTGCGAAATAATTGCGCCACGTGCACGTGCTCCACGGCGAGATACTGCGCGCTCTGAAGCTTCGCGCTCTGCTTTAGCAGATGCTTCGAGAGTTGATGCACGTGCACCAACGGAATCCACTCGCTCTTCAATAGTACGCACAGCAAGTCGCGCTTCAACTTCGGCGGTACGTGCATTAGATACTTTGTTACGAAGTTCCTCTGTATGTGAGTGATCTGGCTCAGCGACATCGCCACGTTGTTCCAATTGATTCTTTGCAATTGCTAAATCTTCTTCATCACGGGATTTAGCCGCGCTTGCCTCAGTAATTGATGCTTGTAAACGTTCAACTTCAGCCATGGCTGATTTCATGTGTTGACCAGAGACAGCTAATTGTTCTGTGAGCGCTGCTATTCGAGCATCTGACTCATTGAGTTTAGAGAGTGCGATATCAAATGCACTTTGTTTTTCTCCCACTTCAGCATTGACTGTCGAGATTTCAAAACGTAAGCGATCACAATTGTGAACTAAAGATTCTAATTTTTTCGTCAAATCTTCAATCAGGGCTTTGACTTCAATAAGTGATGCCGAAGACTTTGAGCCACCTCGTGCACGTGAGGAAGAAATAACATCGCCATCGCGAGTTACAACTGTGAGATTTGAATGTGATCGCAAAATTTCATGGGCATCACGTGCATTCTCAGTCACGACAATGTGGCTGAGCAATGAAGCTAAGAGGTCACCAATCCGTCCCGAACGAATATGAGCGCTTATTGGGGTCAAGGATGATGGGATAGAAATATTTGATGGGGCATGACCTGGCTGATAAACCAAAACATCTGCCTGACCTAAATTCTCATTACGAAGTGTTGTTAGCGCAGTCACTGCTGCAGATAAATCTTGAACCACAACGGCATCTGCTAATTGACCAAGTGCCGCAGCGGCAGCGCTCTCCCAACCCGAATCAATTTCGATTAATGAGGCAATGCTTCCAATTATTTGTACTCCTCGTGCATCACGAATCAGAGCTGATGCCCCATCACGATTTGAGGTCGTTAGCTGAAGTGCTTCTAATTTAGATTCAACCGAATTGCGATCGCGATCTGCATTGCGTTCTGCTTCAACCAGATCGGAAAGCTTTTTCTTGGAGAATTCCAGCGCATTCTTTGCATTTTCAAATTGGGAATCCAGACCAATTTCGCCAGAGTCCGCGCTAGCAATCTCTAATTCGAAGGTTGAATATTCGCGCCGCGCATTCTCGACTCGTTCTTGGGCTTCATCGCGCGCTTTTGTGAGACGTGCAATCTCTTCCGCAATCGCCTCAAGTCGAGCAGCTAAGGATTTGATGTGGCCTTCTTGTCGCGCAGTACCTTCACGAGCATCGGCAATCGCGCGCATTGCGGCGGCAATTGTGTCTTCATCAATTTTTAGTGCTGCTTCAGTTGTTGCAAGTTCTTGGGTTGCCTGCTGCAATGCACTTTGTGCATTAATAACATTTTGGCGAAGTGTTGCTTCTTCAATGCGAAGCGCTTGCGCCTCAAGATCCATAGCTTCTGGATCGCGCCCGGCACTTCGTGCTTCTTCTGCCTCTTCTGCAAGAAAACGAGAGCGCTCTTGCGCCAAACTTTGAGTGCCACGAAATTTTTCGCGCAGTGAATTGAGATTATAAAAATTCTCTTGGGCAGAAACTAGTAAGGGTCCTTCGATAGCACTTTGTGCATCAAGTGCTTCTTCCCGCGCACGAACTGTTTCAAGCTCGCTTTCAACCTGTGCACGTTGTTCACGTAGTGCATTTTCATCGGCAACTTCAGCGTCAAGGGTTCGTGAAAGTGAAATGTAATCATCGGCAAGTAAGCGAAGTTTCGCATCTCGCAGATCGGCTTGAATGGTTGCAGCTTTTTTTGCAACTTCGGCTTGTTTACCAAGTGGACGTAGTTGGCGGCGTAATTCAACTGTTAAGTCTTGTACACGAGCCAAGTTTGTTTGCATTGAATCTAATTTTCGAAGAGCTTTCTCTTTACGTTTACGGTGCTTTAGAACTCCAGCTGCCTCTTCAATAAAACCGCGGCGCTCTTCCGGCGTAGCCATCAAAATTGCATCGAGCTGACCTTGACCAACGATGACGTGCATTTCACGACCAATACCTGAATCGCTCAATAGTTCTTGAATATCTAGCAGGCGTGAAGCTTCACCATTGATTTGATATTCACTTTGTCCATTGCGAAAAAGTATTCGAGAAATAGTGACTTCGGTGTAATCGATAGGAAGTGAACCGTCGGTGTTATCAATAGTTACTGAAACTTCAGCGCGGCCAAGTGGTGCACGCCCCGATGTTCCTGCAAAAATTACATCTTCCATTTTTCCGCCGCGAAGAGATTTTGCGCCTTGCTCACCCATAACCCAGGTAAGGGCATCAACAACATTGCTCTTGCCTGAACCGTTGGGACCGACCACGCATGTAATTCCTGGCTCCAGGCGCAGCGTTGTGGCGGAGGCAAAGGACTTAAATCCCTTGAGCGTCATACTCTTCAAATACACGCGGTAAACCTATCGCTTTACGCGTGAACTTTTGTTATTCAACGCGAGCGCGTTAACCCTCTACTTCTACTTCAGTCTCTGACTTCAAGCGTTCGTATGCAGTGCGTGCAGCAACTTGTTCTGCTTCGCGCTTACTTTTTCCAGTTCCTTCACTTAGCGCAACTCCAGCGAGCATTGCATGCGCCATGAAATTCTTGTCGTGATCTGGGCCCTCTTCGGTTACGAAATATTCAGGTACGCCTCGACCTAGTGATGCCGCTAATTCTTGTAATGCAGTTTTTCCATCGAGTCCGGCACCACGAGCAAGTGCGTTCTCCATTGTCGAACGTATCAATACACGTACAACTGCTGTGCATTTTTCAAAACCAGAATGCAAATAGATAGCACCAATAAGGGCCTCTAGTGCATCTGCTAACAAAGAATTCTTATCGCGACCGCCGGTTACTTCTTCACCTTTACCAAGTCGGATGTATTGACCAAGTTCAAGTTCACGGGCGATATCTGCAAGTGCGCGCATATTTACAATTCCAGAGCGCAATGGTGATAGACGACTTTCATCTAAATCTGGATAGCGAAGATATAAATCTTCCGTAACGATGAGACCTAAAACTGAATCGCCAAGAAACTCTAAACGTTCATTAGTTTCTTTCGCACCGGTTTCATAAGCATATGAACGATGCGTAAATGCCAGCTCCAGCAATGCAGGATCAATATCAATCCCTAAACGCTGCGTTAGCACCGAACTCAGATCAGACCTCTAGTACCTGGCGACGGTTATATGTACCGCAGGTTGGGCATGCTGTGTGTTGCAATTTTGGTTGCTGGCATTGTGGGCAAGCAGCAAGTGCTGCAGCAGTGGTTTTCCACTGGCTTCGACGTGAGCGCGTCTTAGAACGCGACATTTTTCGCTTTGGTACTGGCACTTTTCTAACCTCGTCTTTCAATTCGCAGCGATGGCTGCAGGCGGTAAGTATCTCTCAAAAGGGCTAAATCTTGAAATCGTCTCCCGAGAGAGGCTCAGGATCTAGCGCGAGAGCCGCCAATCCCTTCCATCTCGCATCAATAACCTCATGCAGATGCTCGGGCTCTAATTCGGCCCACTTGCCGCCACATTCGGGACATAGGCCCGGGCAATCATCGCGACATAGTGGATTGATAGGAAGAGATAAAACAATTGCATCGCGAATTGGTGTTTCCAAATCGATGTAATCACCTGCCATCTCAAGTTCATCATCATTATCCAAATCATCAATATCTGAATCGAGTCTTTTGCCACTCTTATTGCGACGCCCGCCCTTATCGTGAGTTGGCGCATAGCGATATAACTCTTGAATCGTGCGATCAATGTCGAGTTCAACGCTGTCTAAACAGCGCGTACATTCACCGACCGCTATGGCATAAATTTGTGCGCTCACTAAGACGCCTTCTGTGACAGATTCGAGTCGCATATCTACTTCGATTGTTGCGCCAATCGGCACAGCGATGAGTGGAATTCCCACCGACTCTTCTAAAACTAAATCAAGCTCATACTCTCTCATCTCGCCAGCGCGGCGAGGCAACTCATAGGTATTGAACTTATAAATCTTCGATGGACGTGGCATGGCTATATGAATTAATGATCTTCAGCTAATTGAGCAAGTACATCTTTATCATCTGCACCAGCTAAGCGTTCACGACCTCGAGCAACAGCATCCATAGTTTTATTCAAAATTACTTCTAGGGTCGCTAATCGGCTATCAATATATTCTTCAACTTGGATTCGCTCTTCTTCTGCCACATCACGTGCATCATCGAGAATTTTCTTTGCTTCATCGCGCGCGGCTTGAACGATAGAAGTCTGTTCCACCATTCGTGCAACTTCTTCACGAGCATTAGAAACTAATGAGTCAGCACTAATTCTTCCATCTTCAATAATCGAATCACGCGAAGCAATAATTGCTTCAGCCTCTTCCAAGTCAGCGGGTAGAGCAGCGCGGGCATCATCGAGAATCTCTAGCATCTCTCCTCGGTGAACAACGCACGAGGCAGAAAGCGGAACTCCACGTGCCTCTTCCACCATCGTTATTGCTGAGGTTAATTTATCCACTGAATCCATAGTTATTTCCCTGCTACTCGAGCTTTGAGTGCTGCGTTGACATTTACTGGAACCATTGAAGAAACATCTCCTCCATAGTGTGCAAGTTCTTTTACAAGTGATGATGATAAAAATGAATGTGCAGGTGCTGTTGCCATAAACATAGTTTCAACGCCAGATTGTAGATTTACTTGCGCCATTTGTAGCTCGTAATCAAAGTCTGTAACAGCGCGTAAACCTTTGACAATCGCTTGAATTGAATTGGTCTTGCAATAATCCACTAGTAAACCGCTCCATGAATCAACGATGACATTTGGGAATTTAGATGTAGTTTCGCGAATCATTTCAATTCGATCAGCAACGCTAAAAAGGCTTGCTTTAGTGCGATTTTCAAGAACAGCGACAACGACCTGATCAAAGTGAGCACTCGCGCGCTCAATGATGTCGAGATGGCCATAGGTGATGGGATCAAAAGATCCAGGACATACGGCGCGCTTCATGGGAGAAACGCTAGCAAGAGATGCCCGTGTTATCCATTCTCACGCTTGAACAGGGCCAGCATTGGCATAGTAAATAGTGGCTTGTCCATAATTTCGCTCTCGCACTGGCTCATAACTCTGCGGCCAGTTGAACTTGCCACCTTTTGCACGTCGTTCAACTGCAACAAATGCATCGCTCTTGAGGAAATTTCCTTCTGCTAAAAGTCGAAGAATTTCTTCGAGTTCATTGCTAGGGAAATCGTAGGGAGGGTCAACGTAAACACAATGGTATTGCTCGTGCGCGGCATCGCTTACAAATCTTTGCACTGACATCGAATATAGGTGGAACTTTCCAGTTGGTTTTGCTTTCACTACTAATTCGCTATTAGTTGTAATAGTTTTTTGAGCATCGCTTTCATTTTCTACAGCGTGCACAATTGTTGCTCCACGTGAGAGTGCTTCTAATCCAATGGCGCCAGATCCGGCGAATAAATCAAGAATGTGTAAGCCATGAAAATCACCAAATTCAGATGTCAATGAAGAGAAGAGGCCTTCGCGGGCGCGATCAGAAGTTGGACGCGTAGCACCAGAGACGCTCGCAAGAGTTCTCCCCTTTGCTACACCAGCAATTATTCTCATTATTTCTAACCCTTATCCAAGTAATCAACGGCCTCGTCTGCCTGCAATTCTCGCAACTGCGCCTTAAGCAAAGGATATGCCTTCAACTCCGAGTCTGCTTGCACGAGTTCTATCGCATCATTTCTGGCACTTTCAATAAGATCTTCATCGCGCAGCACTCTGAGCAAACGCAAATGCGAACGCGTTCCTGATTGATGTGTTCCCAAAACATCGCCTTCGCGTCGTTGATCTAAATCAATTCGTGAAAGTTCGAATCCATCGAGTGTGGATGCAACTGCTTCAAGTCGCGCTCTTGCTGGTGATTCAATTGGTGCGCTACTGACCAACAAACACAATCCAGATGCGCTGCCTCGGCCAACACGTCCGCGTAATTGGTGCAATTGCGAGACTCCAAAGCGATCTGCATCCATGATCACCATAACTGTGGCATTGGCAACGTCGACTCCCACTTCAATTACTGTGGTTGACACAAGGACATCAATATCTCCCGCAGCAAAAGCTTGCATGGTTGCTTCCTTGTCATCAGAACTCATACGCCCGTGCAACATCGCAACCCGCAAACCTGCCAGCGGGCCAGCATGTAATTTAGGTGCCAACTCCTCTACAGATGCTAAATCTGAGGTGGATTCACCAAAAAGGAAATCCATATCCGCATCTTCATTTGTGGTCGCACTAATTCTTGGCGCAACAATGTATGCCTGGTGTCCTTGCGCAACTTCTTCTTTGATACGGCTCCATGCGCGTTCAACAAATGCAGGTTTCTCTAAAACTGGAACTACGTGAGTTGTAATCGGTTGTCGACCCAGTGGTAGTTCGCGCAATGTAGAAACATCCAGATCTCCAAAAACCGTCATTGCAACTGTTCTTGGAATTGGTGTCGCTGTCATAACAAGAAGATGCGGAGGTTTTTGCGCTTTAACTTTTAGCGCATCACGTTGTTCTACGCCGAATCGATGTTGTTCATCTACAACGATAAGTCCCAAATCTTTGAACTCTACTTTTTCGCCGAGAAGCGCGTGCGTACCAATTACTATTCCAGCTTCACCTGATGCAGCCAGTGCAAGTGCTTCTTTACGTGCAGCAGCGCTTTGAGATCCAGTAATCAATGTAACTTGCGTTGCATGCTCTGGCGCTCCCAACATTCCGCCATGTCCCAATGTTCCTAATAACTTTTCAAATGTTCGCACATGTTGCGCAGCAAGTACTTCAGTAGGAGCAAGGAGTGCTGCTTGTCCCCCACTATCAATTACGGCAAGCATTGCTCTGAGAGCAACTACTGTCTTTCCAGAACCTACTTCACCTTGTAAGAGTCTGTGCATTGGATGGGATTGCGCTAAATCATTGTCAATTTCTTGTGTAACTTCTAACTGGCCACCAGTGAGTTGGAAAGGTAACGTTTTATCGAAAGCTTCTAAAATTCCACCGAGTCGCGGCGCTCTTGATTGTGTATGTAACTTGCGTAGTTCATTTCGCCGCAATACAAGTAAGAGTTGCAATAAGAACGCCTCGTCAAAAGTGAGACGTTCTCGTGAGAGTTCAGCGCTATCTAAATCCATGGGTTTGTGCAGTTGAAAAAGTGCTTGTTGCAGAGTCGGATACTTGTGTTTCGATCGAATTTGATCGGGTAAGAAATCACTCAATTCATCTAAAGAGTCAATTGCCAACTCCATACATTGCGCGATTTTCCACGAAGGTAGCTTTGCTGATGCTGGGTAGACCGGTAAATATTTTCCAGCAAAGTCTTCAACAGCACTATCAACATCACTTCCATCAGGAATCATTTCGTAATCAGGGTGGGCTAATTGGCGCTTTCCGTTGAATAGGCCAACTTTGCCAGCGAAGAGTCCTTGTCGCCCAACACGTAATTCTTTTTCGCGCCACGCTTGATTGAAAAAAGTCAGAGAAAGTTTTGCGCTGCCATCAGTGACGATGACTTCAAAAATACTGCCTTTGCGTCCCTGTAATCTGCGATTAGATGCACTGTGAACCTGAGCCAAAATTGTTACTTCATCGCCTTCTTGCAAAGTTGAAATATCGGTTAGTTCACCTCGAACTACATACCGACGTGGGTAATGACGCAATAAGTCACTAACATTTTCCATCGAAAAAGTCTTCGACAAGACCTTCGCTGTCCGATCTCCCACCACATTTGTGAGTCGGGTTTCGAGATCGGCCATAACTATGATTCTGCCTCACAAAGGGAATCTAGAAGGCCAGTTCTGCTCTGCCCACGCCTGCGATTAGCCATCTTGGGTCTGTCCACGCTAACCTAGCGCCTTACGTGTTACATCTGCCGGTGAAGTTCTGGCAAAAATATAAAGGAGTACTGCTGTGGCATCAACATGCGATATCTGTGGCAAGGCGCCCAGCTTTGGCAATAACGTTTCACACTCTCAGGTAAAGACTCGTCGTCGCTGGAATCCAAATATTCAGCGCGTACGTACTCTTGTTGGTGGAAGCACAAAGCGTCAAAACGTTTGTACTTCTTGCCTCAAGGCTGGAAAAGTTACTCGCTAATATTTTCTAATTGAAATGGCGCCAGGTTTCTGGCGCTTTTTTCATTTCTAGACCATTGATTCCGGAACCTTTTTCCACGATTCCAACTTCTAAACCAGCTAAATCTTTCCCTGTTGCCAGAAAGACATGGTCTTCTCCTCCGGCATAAATCCATTGCCAGACATCGCTTTCAAGTGCGCTCGCGAGTTCGGATAACTCATGGAATTCAGAATGCCTAGCGAACTTTTCTTGCTCGAAAACTAATTTAACTCCTGATGCATCACTGAGCTGCTGGGCTTGAATAAGTAATGCATCACTGAGATCTGTCAACGAGTTTGCACCTTTTTGAGCCCAAGCTCTGGCAATTTCATAATCCAAAGTTGGCGCACAAAATTCTTCGCGAGCATATATTGAAGTATCGCTCTCGATATCACTTGCACTATTGAGAAGTTCATACCCAGCCGCAGACCAACCAGGAAGTGATGAAAGATAAATGTGGTCGCCAACTTTTGCGCCACTTCGCAGAATTGGATTTTTCACACTTCCGTAAGCAGTAATGGCGATAACTTTTATTGGAGCGCGCGTGATATCTCCACCCACCACAACTGCTCCGACACTTGCTGCTTCATGTGCAATTCCTTGCGCGAGTTCACTAATCCACTCCAGAGTCTCGCTACCCGTAAGTGCAAGTGCAACTACTAAGTGATGAGGTAGGCCGCCCATTGCAAAAACATCAGCACAATTAGCTGCCGTTATTTTGCGACCAATTTCAAATGCGCCAGACCATGCTGTATCAAAATGAGTTCCCTCAATGGCCATATCTGTAGTAATAACACTCTTGCTCGTTGTCTCAACTATTGCTCCATCATCGCCAATACCAACGAGTACACCTTTATGGCTTGTGCCAAAAATACGCGCGACGGTAGCGATCACTTGTGCTTCGTCGAAGTTCATAGCCGTAGCCTAATCGCACTAGAGAATAAGTATGGTTGTGATGTAACCTCTGGCGTACACATTAGAAGGAGAAGTCCATGTCAATACAGGCCTACATCTTGATTCAGACTGAAGTTGGAAAAGCATCAAGTGTTGCTAAATCTGTTTCGGCAATCGCAGGTGTCACTTTGGCTGAAGGCGTAACTGGTCCCTATGACGTCATCATGCGTGCAGAAGCACCTAGCATGGACGAATTTGGTCGAGTCATTCTCTCTAAAGTACAGGCGGTTGCTGGAATTACCAGAACACTTACCTGTCCCGTTACGTACTAAATCTAATTTCCCAATACGCCATTACTTCGTGTCAGCGCGCTTATAAGTAGAGCGCTAATAATTTGTGTGTAACTTTTACCGCTTGCAGCCCACATTTTTGGGAAAACCGATGTCGGTGTAAACCCTGGCATGGTGTTGAGTTCATTGATAATAATTTCGCCATTGGCGCTATAAAAGAAATCAACTCGTGCAAGGCCCGCACATCCAAGTGCTATAAATGCTTTGACTGCTTTCTCCTGAATATCTTTGAAAGCATCTGCTGGAATTGGCGCTGGTAACTCAATCGATGTTGCGCCATCTAAATATTTTGCTTCAAAGTCATAGAACTCAAAGGCATCACTTATCTTTATCTCACCAACAACTGATGCGTGTGGGAAACCATCGAATTCCAAGACTGCGCATTCAATCTCTTTGCCAATAACTGCATTCTCAACAATTGCCTTACGATCAAAAATATGAGTATCAGTGATTGCCTTCTCAAGTTCATCGGCGTTATGCACTTTATGCGTGCCACGACTTGAACCACCTCGCGCAGGTTTTACAAAAACTGGATAGCCCAGAGTTGCAATTCTCTTAGCGCAAGCGTTCTTATCTTTTGCCCATTCTTCTTTCGTCACTACAAACCCTTCAGCAACTTTGATTCCTGCAGCCGCGAATATTGGTTTTGCAAATGATTTATCCATCGCAACTGAGGAGGCAAGAACGCCACTGCCAACATAAGGAATATCAGCCATTTCGCAAAAACCTTGAATGGTGCCATCTTCACCGTATGGACCATGGAGAACTGGAAAAACGATATCGATATCTAGATTTTTTCCTTGACTACTCAACCCTGCAATATCTGCAACAACTGCAGGCGCATTCGGATATACATGAGGCAGCGCTCCATTGACTATCGAAAGTGGATAATCATTAGGCAATAAGACCCAATTACCTTCTTTGGAAATGCCAATCAAAATTGGTTCATATGTATTGCGGTCTATACCTTCTAAAATTCCTCCCGCAGAGATGCATGAAATTTCATGTTCACTACTGCGTCCACCACAAATTATTGCTACTCGTGTTTTACTCATTTAATAAAGTTTTCTGAGGCAGTAGTAATTGTCATTAAACGCTCCAGCGCCGCAGCTGGGGTTAAGGTTCCAGATACGATGTCGGCTACTGCTTCTATGACAGGCACTTCGACTCCAACTCTGTGGGCGATTTCAAGAATTGCACTGGATGAGGCTACGCCCTCTACCGTTTTAGCAACGTGTTCGCGCGCATAATCCATTGAGCCGCTTCGACCAAGTACTTCACCAAAAGTGCGATTTCGCGACAGTGGTGAACCACAACTTGCAACCAGATCTCCCATACCAGCGAGTCCAGCTGCGCTCAGGGGGTCAGCGCCGTGAGCTGCACACAAACGCGCAACTTCATTGAGACCGCGAGTGATGAGCATTGCTTGAGTATTTTCGCCATATCCCATGCCGATTGAAATTCCAACAGCAAGGGCAATAACGCTTTTGATTGCACCAGAAAATTCGCAGCCTAAAACGTCGACAGATGTGTAGACCCGGTAATACGGATTTCGAAAGAGGCCTCTTACCTCCTCAGCTAATGCTTGTGAATGTGCAGCAACAACGGCGCCTGCTGGTTGTCGCACAATAAGTTCATTGGCAAGATTGGGGCCAGTGATGAGTGCAATGTGTTGCGAATGGGTAATTTCTTCAATCACTTCTGTCATTCGCAAAAGAGTGCTCATTTCAATTCCTTTGAGAGTGCTGATAATGACACTTTCTGCACCAAAAAATGGCTTCCACTCTATTAATTTTTCTCGAAGCGTCTGCGCCGGTATAGCTAAAACATAATATTTTGAGAATGCAAAGGCTTCGGCGATATCTGTTGTGGCGCGTATGTCACTAGGTAGAACACTGTCATCAAGATATTTCTTATTGGTGTGCAAACTATTTATCTCATCGATTACTTCGCCGCTGCGCCCCCAAAGAAGTACTTCGTTTCCGGCATCGCTAAGAACCTGAGCCATAGTGGCGCCCCAAGCGCCTGCTCCAAGAACTGTAACTTTTTGCATAGGAGGCAATTATCGCGCCTTCTTGAAGTTTCCAGTACGTGGAAGTGTTGAATTATGAGGATCAAAAATCGCTACCGGGCGTTTTTCACCACGCATAGGCTCAAGAAGATCTGTAATTGCGCGCATTGCATAGGCAGTAGCCTCTTTGAGCGCTTCTGGATCTTCCTCTTTGCCATACCATTTCGAAAAATCAAGTGGTGGACCAGCGTGCATCATGATTTTGGTCCGAGGAAATAGCTTTATTTTTTTACTATATGTAGGCATAACTATTTGCGAACCCCACTGCGCAATCGGAATTACTGGGGCTCTAGAAATAATTGCAAGGCGGGCCAAACCAGTCTTTGCAATCATCGGCCAATTATTTTCATCACGGGTCAAGGTTCCTTCTGGATACACGCCAATCAAGTGGCCTGCTTTGAGTAATTCAAGGGCATGGACAAGTGCCTCACCTGCAGCTTTTGTTTCGCGCTCCACAGGAACTTGACCCGCACCTAAAAGTATCTTTCCAATTATTGGAGTTTTGAAAATTCCAGATTTCCCCAAATAACGCGGTGCGCGACCATTTTTATATAAGTAATGAGTGAGCATCAATACATCAAGATATGAAAGATGATTACTGCACACAATGACGGGACCAGTTTTTGGAATGTATTGCGCGCCTTGCCAATCTCTTTTAGTTATTGCTCGCAAGATTGGAATAAGAACTGCGGCACCAAATCTAAATGTTGGATTTACGCCAAGTGGTCTGCCTTGAGGTGGGGCATACGAGATTTTATAATCAGGCATAGTCATAATCTTATGCAATCACAATGAAAAAGGAGCGAAACCAGATAACTGGCTTCGCTCCCTTTTCGAGAGTAAAAAGAATTACTTCTTCTTAGCTTTCTTTGCAACCTTCTTCTTTGCAGGAGCTCTCTTAGCAACTTTCTTAGCAGCTGGCTTCTTCTTAGCAGCTACCTTCTTCTTTGCTGAAGCTTTCTTAGCAGCCTTCTTTGCTACTGGCTTTGCAACAGCCTTAACTACCTTTGGTTCTGGCTTTGGTGCAGGTCCAAGCTTGCGCTCGCCTGAGATGACATCTTTCAATCCCTTTGCAGGAAGGAAGCGTGCCTTCTTTGAAGCCTTGATCTTGATTGTCTCGCCTGTAAATGGGTTACGTCCCATACGTGCTTTGCGATCAACCTTTTTAAACTTACCGAAATCGTTGATCATGACATCTTCACCCTTTGAGAGTGAACGAACGATTGTGTCAAAAACGATATCTACAGCGTGAGCTGCTTCCTTCTTGCTGTCGTTGAAGTGTGGTGCCAACGCCGCAATGAATTGGGCCTTATTCATTGAAATCCCCTTATTACGCGTAAATGTTAGACATTCGTCTAATGCAATATAAAACTTACGCGCACATATGGGGTGATACGCGAATATGCGAGTGCGTGTCGCGAAAAATTATTATTGAAAAAATGCACTTTTTACGCGTAGAAAACTCTCAATTACACGTTGAGACTTGTTCATTCCTAAAATATTTTTACCTCACCCTATGGAAAAAAGCGCTATTTCACGCTTGTTTTTGCCTCTATTTTTTAATTGGAAGAGTTTTGGGTTTGTATATCGCACGCTTGGATTCAAAAGAGTCAATGGAATCAGTCTCTTTCAAGGTCAGCCCAATGTCATCTAGGCCTTCCATCAGACGCCAACGGGTGTAATCATCGAGTTCGAAGGCAACAACAGTTGAGCTGTAAGAAACTGTGCGAGCTTCTAGATCAACAGTGATTTGCGTTGTTGGATCTGCCTCAATGGCAGTCCAAATATTTTCTACATCGCTCTGATCGATGATGACAGTGAGCAATCCGCCTTTGAGCGAATTACCACGGAAGATATCGGCAAAACGACTCGAGATAACAGCCTTGAAGCCATAATTTTGTAAGGCCCAGACTGCATGTTCGCGAGACGAACCGGTTCCAAAATCCACACCTGCGACCAAGATAGTTCCATTCTTGTAAGCCGCTTGATTGAGTACAAATTCTGGATCATTGCGCCATGCACTAAATAATCCATCTTCAAATCCACTGCGTGTTACTCGCTTCAAGTACACGGCCGGAATAATTTGATCGGTATCAACATTGCTGCGACGTAGTGGGACACCTGTGCCTGTGTGCTTAATAAATTTTTCCATGTTCTCGCCTCCTACAAATCTGCCGGTGAAGAAAGTGTTCCGCGAAGTGCGGTTGCTGCTGCCACCAGTGGGCTCACAAGGTGAGTACGACCACCCTTACCTTGGCGTCCTTCGAAGTTTCTATTACTTGTCGAAGCTGATCGCTCACCCACTGCAAGTTGATCAGGATTCATACCAAGACACATGGAGCATCCTGCATTTCGCCATTCAGCTCCTGCATCTAAAAAGACTTTATCTAAACCTTCTTGTTCTGCTTGCAAACGCACTCGCGCAGAACCAGGAACTACCAACATGCGAAGTGTTGAAGATATCTTCTTGCCCTTGAGTACATCAGCTGCTGCACGCAAATCTTCAATTCGACCATTGGTACAAGAGCCCAAGAAAACAGTGTCGATGGCTATCTTTTTCAATGGTGTGCCTGCTTCGAGTCCCATGTACACAAGTGCGCGCTCTGCTGCGCCACGCTCTTCTGCATCAGTAATTTTCGCAGGATCTGGAACGCTGGCATTGAGTGGTAAACCTTGTCCTGGATTAGTTCCCCATGTAACAAATGGCTCTAGCGAATTAGCATCAAGATCAATTTCAACATCATATTTCGCATCAGCATCGGTGTATAAAGTTTTCCAATATGAAAGGGCTGCATCGAAATCTTCTGGCGCATGTGGCTTGCCCTTAATATATGCAAATGTTTTTTCATCAGGTGCAATCACTCCTGCGCGCGCGCCTGCTTCGATAGACATATTACATACCGTCATACGGCCTTCCATCGAAAGTTCGCGAATTGCACTACCGCGATATTCAATGACATAGCCCTGGCCTCCACCAGTACCGATTTTTGCAATGATTGCCAAAATAATGTCTTTGGAAGTAACGCCAGCTTTGAGTTTTCCTTCTACATTGATTGCCATTGTTTTCGGACGCGCAAGCGGCAAAGTCTGTGTAGCAAGTACATGCTCAACTTCACTTGTCCCAATTCCAAAAGCAAGTGCGCCAAATGCACCATGTGTTGACGTATGTGAATCTCCACAAACAATTGTCATACCCGGTTGAGTGAGACCGAGCTGCGGTCCAACAACATGAACAATGCCTTGTTCGGCATCGCCTAATGAGTGAATACGCACTCCAAATTCAGCGCAGTTCGCGCGCAATGTATCTACCTGCAATTTGGAAACCGGGTCTGCAATTGGTTTATCAATATTTAGGGTTGGGGTGTTGTGATCCTCAGTTGCAATAGTTAGATCAGTGCGGCGAACTTTTCGTCCCGCCAGACGTAGGCCATCAAATGCTTGAGGACTCGTTACTTCGTGAATGAGATGTAAATCGATATAAATAAGATCTGGCTCACCGGCGGCAGAGCGAACAATGTGTTCACTCCAAATCTTCTCGGCTAATGTTTTACCCATCGACTACAACTCCTCTAATTTTGCATCCCAACTAATGAGATGCTAATCTTGCCCTATGAACAAGAAGAATAGCGGAGTTGGCGTATTAGACAAAGCCGTATTTATTCTCACCACTCTTGAATCAGGGCCACACTCGTTGGCCGAACTCGTAGCAGCAACAGGCATAGCGCGCCCCACTGCCCACCGATTAGCAGTTGCATTGGAATTTCATCGACTCGTTACTCGCGATCTCACTGGTCGCTTTGTTTTAGGTCCACGCCCGGCAGAACTTGGCGCAGCAGCTGGTGAAGATCGCCTTATTGCAGCAGCTGGTCCAGTTCTTACGGCCTTGCGCGATGCAACAGGTGAGAGCGCCCAGCTTTATAGACGCCAAGGAGATGTACGAATCTGTGTTGCAGTAGCCGAGCGCTTATCTGGACTTCGCGATTCTGTTCCTGTTGGTTCATCATTGACTATGCAAGCCGGCTCTGCTGCGCAAATACTTCTTGCGTGGGAAGACTCTGAAAAAATTCATCGCGGATTAACTAATGCACGTTTTACTGCTGCGCAATTATCTGCTGATCGCCGCCGTGGTTGGGCACAGTCAGTGGGAGAACGCGAGGCTGGAGTTGCATCTGTTTCTGCGCCTGTTCGCGGACCTAATGGAAAAGTTATTGCTGCCGTCAGTATCAGTGGTCCGATAGAGCGCCTTGGCCGCCAGCCAGGTCGTATTCACGCAGCAGCAGTTGTTGCAACAGCTGCGCGACTTACAGAACATTTAGCAAAGAGCTAGTAACGAGCTACTTCAATACCTAGCTCTTGTAACACACGACCAATTACAGAAAAACCAAATCCTTTGCGCTGAAGTAGCGATTGAATTCTGCGAACTTGTACCTCTGGTTCAAGGCGTGACATCGTGGAGTACTTACGCATGGCAAGTCCAAATGCAGTGCGATATTCACTCTCATCATCAATGCCTTCAAGAGCAGCATCAATACTGTTTTGATCTACACCTTTACCGCGCAACTCCCCCGCAATAATTCGCTTTGAAAGTTTCTTAGCGTTATGGCGAGACTGAGTCCATGCAACTGCAAACTCTTCATCATTGATAAGTCCTGCCTCCTGCAGCCGAAAAATAACTGCAGTGGCAACATCATCTTCAATGCCACGTTTTTTAAGGTGAGCCGCGAGCTCGCCCTTACTCTTTGCTCTTGCAACTAACGCGTTGAGCGCAATTGTGTGAGCAATAGAGTAAGGGTCCGCGTCGCGATCAACCTTTACAAATTCAAGGCTAATTAGAAATCAACCTCTGCTGTTGCCTCTTCGACTGCTGCCACTAGTGCTGGGTCTACTTCAACCGTTGCAAAGTGTGCGCGAATCTTTGTTTCGATCTCGTTAGCGAGATCTGGATTATCAAGAAGGAAGGCGCGTGAGTTCTCTTTGCCCTGTCCTAGTTGATCTGCTTCGTATGTATACCAAGCACCAGATTTCTTCACGATACCGACATCAACACCGAGATCGATGAGTGAGCCTTCGCGTGAGATACCTGTTCCGTAAATAATGTCGAACTCTGCTTGCTTGAAAGGTGGAGCCATCTTGTTCTTGACTACCTTCACGCGAGTACGGTTACCAACTGCTTCTTGGCCATCTTTGAGAGTTTCAATACGACGGATATCAAGGCGAACAGATGCGTAGAACTTGAGCGCTTTTCCACCCGTTGTTGTTTCAGGAGAACCAAAGAAGACACCAATCTTTTCGCGCAACTGGTTGATAAAGATTGCAGTTGTCTTTGATTGGTGAAGTGCGCCAGTAATTTTACGAAGTGCTTGTGACATAAGACGTGCCTGAAGACCCATATGTGAATCTCCCATTTCGCCTTCAATTTCAGCGCGTGGAACGAGTGCTGCAACTGAGTCAACGACAACGAGATCGAGTGCGCCGGAGCGAATCAACATATCCATGATCTCTAGTGCTTGCTCACCTGTATCTGGTTGTGAGACAAGAAGTGAATCGATATCTACGCCGAGCTTCTTTGCATACTCTGCATCGAATGCGTGCTCTGCATCGATAAATGCGCAGATTCCGCCAGCTTTTTGTGCATTAGCAATTGCATGCAATGTAAGAGTTGTCTTACCTGAAGATTCTGGTCCGTAGATTTCTACGATACGTCCACGTGGTAATCCACCAATACCGAGTGCGATATCGAGTGCAATTGATCCAGTTGGAATTACTTCAATAACCTGAGCAGTGCGATCGCTCATCTTCATTACAGAGCCTTTTCCAAACTGACGTTCAATCTGGGCTAGGGCTGTATCGAGTGCCTTTTGGCGCTCTGTGGTTGCTTTTTCTTGTGCAGCATCGTTAG
>CANFXM010000002.1 GCA_947451045.1 Actinomycetota bacterium
ACAACAACCACAAGGTGGCAAAGGTCAACAACCACAAGGTGGCAAAGGTCAACAACCACAAGGTGGCAAAGGTCAACAACCACAAGGTGGCAAAGGTCAACAACCACAAGGTGGACAAGGACAACAACCACAAGGTGGACAAGGTCAACAACCACAAGGTGGACAAGGTCAACAACCACAAGGTGGACAAGGTCCAACTAATGACAAATGGACGCAGTGTTATCAGCAAAATGGCGGCAAACTTAGTGGCGTAGTGAGTACAAATGCAACGCAATATATTGCTGGTCCGCCAACATTTGATGAGACAGCACAAGCTTTAGATTACAAAGTTGCAGCTCCGCACTATTTACCTAATGGTGGTGTATTCCAAGGAACGTATAACTTGCAAATCAGTGACACATTGGCTCGTTGTCTTTATGGTTTCTCAAATGCGCCAATTAGTGCAACAGTTTCTGTTGTAAGCATTGATGGAACTGCAAAAGTGGCAACAACTGTGGTCAAAGATTCCGGTGGTTTTTTACAATTATCAGCAGCCGGCTTTACTTTCTCTAGTCCAACTATCAGAGTGAAGCTTTTCCAAGAAGCTACTTCTGCATCAACATCTAAAACCTCATCAGGCACTTCAGCTAAAACCCCGCCTTCGTCTATTACGTGTATTAAAGGAAAGCTTTCAAAGAAGGTAACTGGGGTCACTCCAAAGTGCCCATCTGGGTACTCTTTAAAAAAGTAATAACCTGAATCGCAAGCCAAATACCGAGAAGGTAAATGGTGAGGTTAGATAATGAGGGCATGAAGAGAAAAGTAGTTATTGCATTCGCTCTTGTGTTCTCTTCCCTTGCCTCACTTCCAGTGGCCATGGGTACTACAACACTTTTGGGATCAATCGGCGCCATAACAACAACTCTTGATCAAGGCACCGTAACCGTTGTAGCACCCACAACAAATTCGCCAGGAGCCTTTACTCTTTCATTTGATAATCCAGCGATTGCAACCGCAAAAGGCCTAGTAGTTACATTGCTATCACCCGGAACAACGAGAATTACTTTTACTCAAGCAGCTAGTGGTGCTTATGGCAGCGCAACTCGAACTGTGCAATTTTATGTGCGACCTGGAACACCAACACTCGGGGCATTTGCTTCCAAAACTGTTTTACTCAACGTTGGCTCACTTTTGCTCACCGCACCCACTTCAAATTCAAAAGGCTCGTGGTCATACACATCTTCTGATCCAACCATCGCAGCAGTTGCCGGAAATAAAGTAACTCTTCTCGATGGCGGGAAAGTAACAATAACCGCAACTCAAGCTGCGACAGCAGAGTGGTTGACTGCAAAAACAACAATGGAATTAACAATTACAGCGGTTACTCCAACACTGGGAACATTTACGAATATAACTTTGACTATAGATAGCATCGCGAAAGTTGATCTCACACCGCCAACTTCGAATTCAGTAGGTGGGTGGACATTCACATCGAGTAATCCAGCTGTTGCAACAATTTCTGGAGTAACACTGACACCTTTGCAGGCTGGAACTACAACGGTTACCGCGAAGCAATCGCCTTCCGGTGGTTTTAGTTCAGGTAAAACGAGCATGGTAGTAACTGTTTTGGCTGCCGATCCCGTTGTTGGCGCACTCAATGACATCACTGTCGTGCAAAATGCAACTTCGTCGCCTTCTATTTCTTTAGTAGTTCCAACATCAAATTCTGCAGGTACGTGGTCACTAACTTCCTCTGATCCAAAAGTTGTATCTATTGATGGAAATAATGCTCAAATCAATGCCCCGGGTAAATCTACGATCACGGCTCGACAAGCAGCTTCAGCAAAGTTTGGGCCATCTAAGCCAGTAACGATGACATTTACCGTAAAAGGAACTCCGACTTACTCTGCGTTACCTAATTTGGAAAAACTTGCTGGTGATCCAGATGTAGTTATAACGAACCCTGTTTCAAAATCTGATGGCGCATGGACTTACGTTTCAAGTGATTCCAAAATCGCAACGATTTCTGGAAACACAATCAAACTTGGTGACGCGGGTCTTGTAACAATCACACTTACACAAGCAGCAGCGCCTTATTGGGTGGCTGGGACAACACAATTTACGATTCGTGTTCTCGGGGTTACACCAACAATTGGAACTTTTGATGCCCAACAAATATCTATGGGGGATTCGCAATCAAAGATCAAAAACCCAACCTCTAATTCACCAGGTCAATGGAGCTATTCGGTCCTTGATGAAAAAGTTGCGAAAGTTGTCAATGGAGTTGTTGTAGCCGTTGCGCCAGGAAAGACGACGCTTTCAGCAACACAGGCACCCGGTGGAAAATATGGCCAGTCAAATATGGTTCAAACAACTTTAACGGTAATTGGAAAAGCAATAACTCCGACACCTTCTCCAACGCCTTCCGCTACTGCGACACCTAAGCCCTCTGTTCCGGCAGAAACAACTACCGCGCTCAAAGTTGTAGTTGTAAAGCGTGTGATGACAATTTCGGTAACTGGTTCAAAAACTGGACTGCGAATTAGAATTAACGGTGTCAATGCCAAGATTGGTAAGAACACGGTTTCTGCTGGAACAAAGACAGTAATTGCTACCTTAGGCACAAAAGTTATCTATATGAAAGCCTTTGTAATCAAGTAATTTATTTTTCTCGATCTTCTCTTTCAAAAGCTTCAAGGTCTGGTTTTGGAATCTGGGGAACATCCCCCCGCATAAGTCGTTTCCATAAATAGATTGCAATTCCCGCAAAAAGGGGCCATTCAAATGTGTAAACCCACGCACGCCAATTGCCGCTTTGAGCACGACCAAATTCAAACCATCCCGCCCACATGCATGCTGGAAAAACACAAATCAAAGTAGCTGTCAAAATTATTTTTTGTTTTTGAGATGGCTCTCCAGTTGATTTCTCTTTGGTTGGATCTAATTCATCGCGAACCCATTGAGGTGCCTGGAACTCATCCTTATCCATTATTCGAAATCTCGAATCATTTTCTTCTCTGCAGCAATCTCAGCATCAACTTCGATTGATTTTAGTTCCTCAGATTTAATCCAGTTGTAGACAGCAAATGCCATCCAAACAGTGTCAATGATCATTGCGCCAGACCACATAAGTGAGCCACCTCGACGTTGATCCGTGAGTTCGTACATGTTGTCGTAAAGGGAGCCTGGGTTTGTGTAAATAAAGAACCCAGTCAATGTTTCAGGCACCATCATGAGAAAAAGTGAAATCACAGAAAATGCAGGTGACATTCGTCGATTAGTCAGATTGCGATCCAATAGATTGAAATAAAAGAAATAGGGTAAAAGAATATAAAGAGGAACTTCGAAATATGTATGTGCCCAAGGGTGATTCATGATGTATCCGTGTGGAACTGGAAGGTGCACACCAATCATCAACGCGGCATATAAGAGCCAGCTAATCCAAGGATTAGTAAGAGTTATAAAAATACGATTCGTAGGATGGAATGTATTGGGAGTGCCAAGCACTAGAAGCGGGCCGCTAATCATCATCAACGTAATGTGCTGAGTCATGTGTAATGAGAAATAATCCATCGCGCGAGCGCCAACTGGAGTTATAAGAACAGCAAGAATTGAACTCAATCCAGAGAAGAAAAATACCTGTTGACGCAACGTGACGCTGTGTTCAGACTTTTTAGTTTCACGTATATATATGTATGCAATCAAAAATAGAGGAATTAGAATTTCGGGGGCTAATTGCCACGAATTCCAAACACTAATGTTGTGATGATGCATATCCATGATTGAGGCAGGGTAGACCCGATTTGAGAAATTGTGCACAAAAAATAATGATTTAAGATCTTTCTGAGAAATAACTGAGAGTGAGTGCTATCCCTCAGGCAAGATTTCACCTTATTTTGTGCTTTGCAGTAATAACTTCAACGTGTACCCTCCTGTGAACACACTCACATTTCGGTGTGAGTTTTCTGCATCCACTGTCAAAAAAGGGGCATAGATGAATAAGCGGATTATCGCCGCATTCGGAACCGTGATCTTAGGCGCAGCAGTTATCGCTGGAATCGGAACGTATGTGGCATCGGCAAAGAATGATTCACGAGTACTTGCGGCAACAGCTGCGGGAACCATGGATACACCTCAAGGAACTTTGCCTCACTACACATTAGCTATTTCTACTTATCCAGACAGCATGGCGGGTAGTCACGGTAAAGATGGTGGCGCACATCCCGGATACGTAACGTATGGCCCTGTAACTAATTTTGAAGTGCCAGCACACTCGGCAATTACTATCACTGTCACAAATTATGATAGTGGTGAAAGTTTGAACAACGATTATTTCAGAGTTGTACGCGGAACCGTCGGTGGAACGGCAACCCTCAATGGAGAAGTAATTCGCTCAATCCCAACAGATAAAGTTGGACACACTTTTACAGTTCATGGAATGGCTAATGAAAATTCAGAACTTTTCTTTAGCGTCCCACTAAAGGCTGTTCCTGAAGAAAATATGCCTGAAGAGGGATACACAAAGAAGCCAAACGTCACGACATTCACTGTTATCACTGGTAATGCTGGAGAGTACGTATGGAACTGTGAATATCCATGTGGTGATGGAACGATTGCAAAATTTGGCGCAGTCATGTCAACAATGGGTTATATGTCCGGCCACTTCAACGTCGTGAATAGCTAAGGGGCGCGAATATGTCACTCGATACTGAAAAAACTCCACAATGGTGGAAGAAGAAAGATGTTAAGCAAACATTTGTAATTTGGGTAATCCTTACTCCAATTATTGGATATGTCGGATCGACAGTTCAAATTCGTTCGATGGGCGCACCTGCATCAGAGACAATGGCGAGCGTTATCAACCTCATGGGACTTTTCACATGGGTAGCAGCACCGGTTGCAGCATTGGTTGGAGCAATGTGTTTGACAACTTTGCTTACAAAGAGTCACTATGGCGATAACCCGCCACATGAGGCCGAGAATGAAATTCGTAACTCTCCTCGCGCAAATGCAATCTGGGTTTCAATATCAGCTCTTCTTTGTTTGTTCGCACTAGTTGTCGGATTAATCGTGCTTCAAAAAGATGCTGGAGCACTTACTGATAAAGCAGCGATGAATATTAATGTCACTGGTCAACAGTGGGTTTGGAACTATGACTACGAAAATGGAGCGAGAAGTTCCGTTCTTTACCTTCCAGTCAATAAACCTGTGGTCTTTCATGTAACAAGCAAAGATGTAAAGCACTCTTTCTGGGTAGTTCAAATGGGCATAAAGATTGATGCGAATCCAGGCTACGTAACTGAGACAGCGGTTACTCCGAACAAGATTGGCGTGTTTGATATTAGGTGCGCCGAACTTTGCGGATTGCTTCATGCATACATGCAAAATAAAGTTCACGTTGTAAGTCAGGCTGATTACGACGCGTGGGTAAAAACTAATGCGACAACGGAGGCAGCAGCCTGATGACAACAACAATGGATCGACCAGCATCGGCACCAGGACAATCTCGCAGAAGTAAGCCACTCATTGAGAGACTTAATATCTTCACCGCATTAGCGCTAGGTGCAATAAGCGCACTAGTTGTTTGGCAGTTAGCTTTGCACTTCTTGCCACAACTCCCAGACGGTCAACAGTATTTCAACCGCGAAGACAAGATCACGCTACTTTCAATGGTTGCATGGTTTATTGGATTCATGACTGGAATTGGAGCCCTTATAGGTCCATTCCGTTGGTTGATGGGTAAAGATCTTTCACATGATGAAAATATGTTTTATGCTGGAAAAGATTTAGGCGTAAAGCGTTATTTCCGCTACACAACAGATCACAAAGTCGTGGGTATTCAATATCTTGTAATGACAATGTTGATTTTCTTTATTGGTGGAACACTTGCGATGCTTATCCGTACAAACTTGGGTCATCCTCAAGGAGGCTGGATTCATCCTCAGGCATATAACTCCATTGTTGGTACTCACGGAATCATCATGATTGTTGGAACAATCATTATGGTGACAGGACCATTTGGTAACTTCATTATGCCAATCATGATCGGTGCTCGCGATATGGCATTCCCTCGTTTGAATGCTTTGAGCTTCTGGCTCATCGTTGCAGCTGCTGTTCCATTGATTTGGGGTCAGTTCATTGGTGGCATCACTACCGGTTGGACTGCATACAACCCACTTGCTTCTCAAGCACCATTGGGAATGGATGGATACATCATGTTTATTTGTATCTTTGCTATTTCTACAATGGTTGCAGGCGCAAATATCACAACAACAGTTATTCGTATGCGCGCAAAGGGTATGACCTGGAATCGCACACCAATCTTTATTTACGGAACTGTGGCATCAGTTGCTCTCGCACTTCCTGCATTCCCAGTCTTCTTCTTGTCACAAATTATGTCGGCAATGGATCGTGCGCTTGGCACATCTTTCTATGACACAACACATGGTGGCAGTGGTTGGTTATACGAGAATCTTTTCTGGATTATGGGTCACCCAGAGGTGTACGTAATTCTTATACCTGCAGTTGCAGCGCTTATGGAGATGGCTCCGGTCTTCGCCCGTAATCCGCTCTTTAGCTTTAATATTGCTGTGTTAGGTATTGCAGGAATTTCTGGTCTATCAGTTCTCGTATGGGCACACCATATGTACATGGCCGGATGGGCCCCACTTCTTAATGCACCATTTATGTTGACGACAGAATTGATTTCGATTCCAACCGGAATGCTCTTCTTGGTTCTGGTGGGCACGTTATGGCGCGGCAGACTATGGGTCACAATGCCAATGGCATCAATTTTTGCGTTGCTCTGGAACTTTATGATTGGTGGAATTACTGGAATTTATCTTTCAGATGTTCCAGCAGATGCCTTCTTGCACGGTTCAATGTATGTAACCGCGCACTTCCATTACACATTGATGGGCGCAGGACTTACAGGCGCACTTGCATCTCTCGTGTATTGGTTCCCAAAAATGACTGGTCGTATGTTTGATAAGAAGCTAAGTTGGATTTCATTCTGGATGGTTCAGATTGGCTTCAACGTAGCGTTTATGGGCATGTTCTTAGTTGGCCTTGCTGGTCAACCACGTCGTGTTGAAACATATGCAAAGATGTTTAGTCGCGGTAACTTGATTACAACGATTGGTGCGTATGTCATCATGGCAGGAATGCTCGTACTTCTACATGGAGTTATTTCATCATGGCGACACGGTGTGAAAGCACCAATGAATCCATGGCAAGCAAAGACTTTAGAGTGGAGTGTTGCTAACCCAATTCCACTTGAAAACTTTGATGTTCTCCCAGTAGTTACAGCCGATGCTTACGGATATGGAAAGGCAAAGTCATGAGCGTAGAAACACATGCACATCACGAACATCCTGATGTTGTTGGAAGTCGCAACCGCCTAGGAGTAATTCTGATTCTGGTTGCAGATATCGCCTTTGCACTCAGCATGCTCTTTGTTTATTTCTATCTTCGAATGCAAAATGTCAACGATATGTGGCTTCCAAAAGCTACTGCTGATGTTCCTGCGACAACTCCTATTTCTAGTTCTACCGGCTACACAATTACTGCGATCATGGCAGTTGGATTACTTGCTCATTTTTATGGGCTCAAAGGAATTCAAGCTAAGAATCAAACGCAGTTGAAACTTGGCGGACAAGTCGCTTTGATTCTTTCCCTAGTTGGCCTTGGATACCAATTCAACACAATTGCTAGCTCACCATTCACTTTCAATTCTGGTGGATATGCATCATGTTTCTATTTGATAACTATCTTGAACTTCGTCCACATAGTTTTGACTGTTTTCATCGCACTGGGCAATTGGAATCGTTCACGACTTGGACTTTATAAAGCCGATCACTGGCACGTCAATATCGTCAACGTGTGGTGGATCTGGATGACTGTGTCATCATTACTAGGTGCCTTCGCTCTCTCCTTCACCTAAATCTAAAAGTAGTAACTGGCTCAGCCTCTACATCGCCTTAGGCGTTGTTTGGGGCTGTTCCTTTATATTCATAAAGTTAGGCTTGGAATTTCTCACTCCCGTTGGCGTTGCATTTGGACGCGTATCGATGGGTGCCCTCACCTTGGTTTTTTGGGCACGCTATAAAAAAATTTCCCTGCCAACTGATAAAAAATTATGGGCACATTTATGGGTCGTCGCAATGTTGCTCAATGTTGTTCCAGGAATTCTCTTTGCTCAAGCTGAGACTCAAGTGACATCTATCTTGGCTGGAATAATCAATGCCGTAACTCCACTGACAACACTTATTGCAATCATGATCGTTTTTCGAGCAGAAAAAATAAAAACTTTTCAAACGATTGGGCTCATTCTTGGTTTCTTAGGAGTACTCACAGTTCTTGGTGCCTGGAAAGGTTTCGGGACAAATCCCATCAGAGCAGTTCTGGAACTTTTATTTGCGGTGACGTGTTATGGCTTTTCATTCCCGTACACAAGAAAATTTGTCTTGTCTCATAAATTACAACCCGAAGCACTTGCGGCTACCCAACTTTCAATTGCAGCAATAACTCTTTTACCGTTGTATTTGATGGGTGGCATTGCAAAAGATATCTACAAACCAGGGCCAGTCTTTGCAATGATTGCATTAGGTGTATTTGGAAGCGGCTTTGCATACATATGGAATTTTAAGATTATGGAAGCAGCAGGAAGCGCTATTGCAAGTAGCGTTACCTACGCAACTCCAGTGGTTGCAGTTATTGTCGGAATTGTTTTCTTGGGTGAAGGCATCACGTGGAATGAACCAGTAGGTGCGCTATTGGTATTACTAGGCGCAGCTATTGGGCAAGAACGAATAAAAATTAATCGATAATAAAAGGTGCACGGATTGGGCCTGGTTCAATACCTGCGGCAGCGTGATCCGATTCTTCTCCGCGTGATAGTTGAGCCGAATGGGCCTTGTTATGCCAGCGTTCTTCAATATTTCCAAAGCGCCACAACAACAGAGCCACGCTCCAAACAACTGCAAAAGCTCCAACAATAAAGTATCCCGCACTGTTGAGATTGAATGCTTTTGCATAATTCCAAAAACCACCTGTGAGGTTGAGTTGGTTTGCAAATACTTGAAGGAGTTCGAGGCCGCCAACAAAGAGTGCAACTGCAACTGAGAGCCCGGTAATAATTATGTTGTAGTACACCTTACGTACTGGCTTTGAAAACGCCCACCCGTATGCAAAGTTCATAAATGATCCATCAATTGTGTCGAGCAAACTCATTCCACCTGCAAAAAATAGTGGAAGAGAAATTATTGCCCACCACGGTAACCCCGCAATCACAGATGAACCTGCAAGTACGAGCAAACCAATTTCAGTTGCTGTATCAAATCCCAAACCAAAAAGAATTCCAAGCGGATACATTTTCCATGAAGCATCAATCCGGCGGGCTATAGGACCGAAAAAGCGCATCAGCAAACCACGAGAATTTAAGTGTTTTTCTAATTCTTCTTCGTTATATGTTCCTTTGCGCATTTGCAAAAAAACACCGACGATAGAAATAAGAATCATCAAGTTTAGAATTGCAATCAACATCAAGAAGGTTCCACTCACTGTGGTTCCAATGAGTCCGGTGTAATGGTGGAGAGCAGAATGCGTATCTTTGAGCTGCCCACCGAGGGCTTTGATTCCAAAGTTTAAAATTATGGCAAGGAATGCAACAACGGATGAGTGACCGAGTGAAAAGAAGAAGCCAACAGCGAGCGGGCGTTTTCCTTCAGACATTAATTTTCGAGTTGTGTTATCGATAGCGCTAATATGATCGGCATCGAATGCATGGCGCATACCTAAGGTGTATGCCAGCGCGGCAGTGCCCCATCCAAAGAGTGAACCGTCACTGAGTTTGTAATTTCCACTCGTTGCTCGCCACATCAATATGGCGCCAGCGACGTGGAGAAAGGCTATAAAGCCGAACATGGCGGCCATGCGGCGCCATTCATCGCGGCTTAGGCGCTCTCGAAGTGGGATTTTAGGCGTGGCCATGACGACGATATTCATCGATTCCTCCGCCTTTTCTAGTTGCAAATCACTTGCAAGTAAAAGGGTAGGTGAGCCTTCTCGTACTGTCCACTCGAAATCTTGAGGCCTACCCTGCTCAAGTTCAGGGAAGTCTAAGTCAACTCTAAGAAGCGGATGAGCGTGTGGTAAATATTTTATGCGGGAAGGACTGTCACACTTACCGCTATTCACATCAACGTATGAGGAGTTCTAATGAAGAAGATCGTTATCGCAACAGGCCTAGCAGTGGCACTTTCACTACCAGCTGGCGCTGCAATGGCTGCCGCGCCTAAGCCGCACATCGCTAAGCCAGGAGCAGTGGCTAAAGAAGGCACGCAAGCACATGAGTCATCAGAGAGTTCCATGACTGAAGGTGGAGAAGGAAAGCCAGCTGCCAAGAAGATTCCTACGGCAAAGGCCAAGAAGATTCCTACGGCAAAGGCCAAGAAGAAAGTCAAGAAATAACGAAACTGGCAATTTCGAAAAATATTTAGATTACAAAAAGGTCGCTCTCGGTACCGGGGGCGACCTTTTCGTATAGAGTCAAGTGCACAAGCGCGGAAATGGAGAGCTGCATTGAGCGAAGACGAAGGTATGGAAGAACTCGTAACTGAAGAAATGTTGTGGGATCGAATTCCTGAAGTCGAAGGCGCTGAACGTGCGAGTACTTACTACGAACTTAGTGCGCGAATTTATGCGCGAGGACAATATGACGAAGCGCTTGCATTGGCTGAAACTGCATGCGATATTTATGATCAACTCGGAGGCGCTGCACCTAGTGAAGGCGTCGCACAAGCGTATTCAGCAATTGGTTACAACCTCAATCAGTTAGAGCGCATGGATGAAGCGGCAACTGCGATGAGTAAAGCCGTAAAGATTTTGCGCGAAAATAAATCTCCCGTTGCGCTAGAACTTGCATGCACCTTAGGGGAGTGGTGGTACACCTCAAAGAAGTATGACGATGTTATTTCAACAATGAATGAGTGCGCGCAAGAGCATCTAGTTGACGGAAATGAAATCGGCGCGGCTAATGATCTTCACCTTATTGGATGCGCACAACGTGAATTAAAAAAATATGACCAAGCAGTTGAATCATTTTTTGAAGCTCGGCGCTTATTCAAAAAGAATAAAGAAGTAATTCACGTGGCCCGCTGTGATCAAAAGATAGCGTCTTGTTTGATTGAACTTGGTGAAGGTGAGAAAGCGCTAGAGCGCGCTCGCAAAGCGGTAGATGTATTTGAAACCGCGCACGATCACCGTCGCGAAACTTTTGCACTCTTTGAATATGGGAAAGCACAAATTCTCCTAGAACAATATGAAGAAGGTCTCAATACTCTTGATCAAGTTCTTATGGTGGCAACTGAAGACGAGCCAAAAGATTTTGAATTTCTTGTCGATATTGAATCACGCATGGCGAAAGTGATGCGTATTCAAGGACGTGAAGCAGAAGCATTAGAAGTAGAACGTCGATTGCAATCTGTTACTGAAGCGATGGAAGAGGATAAGGAAAACTAGTTCCAATTATCGGGGTAGATGTTGCAGCGCCCAGTGATACATAGCAATTGCACCAGCCGCAGAGGCATTCATGGAGCGCGTTGAACCGTATTGGTTAATCTCGTAGAGCACGTCACAGACCGCTAACGCCTCCTCACTCATCCCAGAACCTTCTTGACCAAAAAGAAGTACGCAATTCTCTGGGAGTTTTGCACTCTCTAATTGCAAAGAGCCCGGCATGTTGTCAATACCGATGATTGGAAGTTTGTTCTTCGAACACCACGCTGCGAAATCTTCAACGGTTGGATGATGTGTGACACTGAGATAGCGGTCGGTAACCATTGCGCCACGTTTATTCCAATCTCGTTTTCCAATAATGTGTACGCCAGAAACATTAAATGCGTTAGCAGTTCGGACAATCGAACCAATATTCAAATCATGTTGCCAATTTTCAATTGCAATTTGTAACTTATGACGTTTGGTGTTGAGATCGGCAACAATTGCTTCGACACTCCAATAGCGATATCTGTCGAGCACGTTTCGGCGGTCACCATTCAGCAATAACTCAGAATCAAAGTGTGGATCTGTGGGATGAGGCAACGGGTGAGGCCCAACTCCTACGACCGGAAAAAATTCACCAGGGCCTATTGTTGCGGGAGTAGTAGGTGAATCCATGGTTGCACTCTAAACTGCCAGCATGCAAATTCTCAATACGATCGTGCTCACCATCCATATTCTTTGTGTAATCGCTATTTTGACTCTCTTGCTACTTCAGTGGAATAAGAACCCCCGCAAATTACATCCTGGAATTCTACATAGTGGCTTAACTGCGTTGTTAGCTGGATTAATCATGATTGGCCTTCGCCATTCCCTCTATGCCTCAGACCCATCAAAATATCCAGTATTAGATAACACAAAATATTCAATCAAACTTGTAGTTCTCATTGTTATTTTGTTGCTCGGATATCGCAATGTGAAGAAACCAGTTCTATCGAAGAATATTTGGTTGACAATGGTTCTCTTAACAATTGTAAATATTGGTATTGCCTCAGCGTGGAAGTAGCTCGATGCTAAAAGGCTTGCGTTTTATTTCCGTGCTCATGTGTCTTCCATTGATCTTGAGTACAACCAACGCGCAGGCTTATTCGCACGTACCCCCTCAATCCATCCCAGCGTTCCTTGAAAAAATAATGGCATCACCAGCCTTGGCCGACCCATCAATGATTTTGATTGACGAATCAACTGGAGAAGTCGTTTTTGAGAGAAATGCAGATTCATTGAGAAAGCCTGCATCGGTTTTAAAAATTGTTTCAGCAAGTTCAGCGCTAAAGTATTTAGACCCAAATTTGCAGTATAGAACCTCGATAAATCTAGGAAAAACCAAAAACACGATCGTTATTAATGGCCAGTATGACCCTTGGATTAGTTACAGCTATTTAGCAGCAAAAAAACAACATCGAACTTCTCTTCCATTTCTCACAACAAAATCTCTACAAATGTTGCGAAAGATTAATCACAAATCAGCCAGACACCTAACAATTAAATACTCTGGACTATATTCCCGAGATATTGCTAACTTTCGCGCGTTCTATGCCATGCGTGGTGTTTCAACAACAATGAAACAAGTAACAGCAGAGCAGGCGTTAGCTGCATCAGGTGAAGAATTAGCGTCAGGAAATTCACCAACGGTGGCCACGATGTTGGAATGGACACTCACGTGGAGCGATAATTTGCTAGCAGAAAGATTTGCACGCCTTGCATCGAGAGCTGCTGGTAATAAATTCGATGATGCTGGGGTAGCAAAGACCTTTACTCAAATGTTTAATGAACTCGGAATAAGTGATCCTAAAATTCAAATTTCTGATGCAAGTGGTCTTTCAAAAAATAATCGTGTCAGTGCAAGAACAATCGCAGAACTTTTAGCAAAGATAAGAAATGAAAGCACCTATGCAACAGTCTTTAAAGGTTTGCCTGTTAGTGGAATAACAGGCACTCTAGAAAATAGGTATATAACAACGGCTCCACAAGCAGTTGGTTTAATCCATGCCAAAACAGGAACACTTAATGGAACTATGAGTTTGGCAGGCTACGTCGAAGCCGGCGATAGAGAGTATATTTTTGTGACATTTGCAGATCGAATTCCAAAAAGCACACGTGCTGAAAACTTAGCGCGAGTAACATTAGATAAAGCAATTGCGAAGTTAGCCAGCCCCATAATTAATCTTCCAAAATTTCAAACAACTATGATTGAAACATCAACAGCAAATTAGTCGTCTTTTCCGCCTTCACTTTCCTGACGTTCTTCACTGTGACCTCGACCAGTAGGTGCCTGAATTCCAGGTGCTTGAGGCGCTAAGGAAACTACTGGAGGTGTTGTAACCACAGCGGCGCTCACGACTCGTTGAACTGATTTGATAGGTGCGGGAGCATCCTCGGTTGACACTGCTACCGCTGGAGTGCTTGGGAGTTGAGTTGATGAATTATTCGAGGATTCGATTGCAGCAGCTGGCGCTTCATTTTCAGATTGTGCGAAAACAACTCCGGCTCCAATGATAAGAAGCGCAGAACCAAGCGCGATTACGGGTAGCGCCTTTGAGACTTTGCGAGTTGATGTTGCGTTGTCGTTATCAGCGATCTCAAACCATTCTGGTTTCTTTGGAGGTGTCATGTGGAAAATATAGAGCTGGAGTCTGAGAAGGAACTGGGAGCAGCAATGTAGTTTTCTGAGTAATCTTTGGCCGGTGAGCACAACTACGCGTGGATATATAGATTTAATGAAATTACGGGTAGTCGAACTTCTTCTAGTGTCAACTTTGCCCGCCATGGTCTTGGCCAAAAAAGGTTTGCCTCCACTGGGGCTCACGCTCCTTACAATTCTTGGTGGAACTCTTGCAGCAGGCAGTGCCAATGCTTTCAATATGGTTATCGAAAGTGAAAGCGATGCGCTCATGGCACGCACTGCAAAGCGCCCATTAGTTACAGGCGTTATTACGAAAAGGCAAGCAACCATTTTTGCAACATTTATTGGGCTTTTGTCACTGGCAATATTTTGGTTCTTTGTCACACCCATGGCTACTTTATTAACTTTAATTGCAATTTTATTTTATGTATTGGTTTACACAATAGGTCTAAAACGTAGAACTAATCAGAATATTGTTTGGGGTGGCGCAGCAGGTTGCATGCCTGTATTTATTGGTTGGGCCGCAGTAACGAATTCATTATCTTGGGCGGCAGTTGCATTCTTTATGGTGATTTTCTTTTGGACTCCACCACATTTCTGGGCCTTGGCAATTAAATATAAAGATGAATACACGGCGGCTGGTATTCCCATGTTGCCCTCCGTTGCAACGCGCGGTCGAGTTCAAAGGGAAATGTGGTTTCACACAATTGCCATGATGCTTTCATCGATGTGGTTAGTTTTCGCTGCCGGACTTCCGCTTTGGGTCATGTTAACCACGATCGGATTAGGTTTGGTATTTGCACATGAACTAATTGCATTGAAAGAAAGTTCACCCAACTACAACAAAGTTGCTGGAAAAATTTTCCAGTGGTCAATTACTTATTTGAGTTTATTGTCAGGACTTTTAGTTGTTGCTCAACTTCTCAACTAAAGGCTTGCGTAAGATCCTTGATCAAATCAGTTGAGTGCTCTAATCCGACTGAAAGCCGAAGAACACTCGGAGTTATTCCCATTTCCGCTTGAACCTCAGGTGCTAAACGGCGATGTGTGGTTGTTGCAGGGTGAGTAATTAGTGATTTGCTATCACCCAAATTATTGGAAATATCAATGACTTTGAGCGCATCCATAAATTTGAATGCATCCTTTTGAGTGCCTGCAAATTCAATTCCAATAGTTGTACCGCCACCGCTCATCTGCTTTTTCACAATGGCGTGCTCGGGATGTGATTGCAAACCCGGATAACGAACAGCCTTAACTTCTTTACGGCCTTCAAGGAATTCAGCGACTGCTTGAGCATTGCTCACCATTCGTTCCACACGCATTTCAAGTGTTTCAAGTGATTTCAATAGCACCCACGCATTGAATGGACTCAGTGATGGGCCTGTGTGACGACTAAATGGAATGAGTTTTTCTTGGATGTATTCAAAAGATCCAAGGACTGCGCCCGCAAGAACTCGACCCTGGCCATCGATATGTTTTGTCGCTGAATACATCACTACATCGGCACCTAGCTTTAATGGTTTTTGCAAAATAGGAGATGCCATAACGTTATCAACGATGACGGTTGCGCCAACTTTGTGTGCAAGTTCGCTGACCATTGCGATATCGACGATATCCATCATCGGATTACTTGGCGTCTCAATGAATACAACTTTTGTTGGCTTACTCAATGCGCCAGCCCAAGCCGCAGGATCATTTCCTTTTACAAGTTCAGTAGTTATTCCCCATTTTGGTAGGAATTCAGTGAGCACAACATGGCAAGAACTAAACATTGATGCTGAAGCAACAACGCGGTCACCGGCGCTGACCATGCAGGCAATTGATGCAAACATTGCTGACATTCCTGAACCAGTTGCCACACAAAATTCTGCACCTTCAATTGCAGCTAAGCGTTGTTCAAACATTGCAACAGTGGGATTGTGAAAACGGCTATAAAGAAAATGATCAGTCTCATCTGAAAAAGAATCGAGCGCTTCTTGAGCACTCGAATAAGTAAAACCACTATTGAGAAAGAGTGCTTCTGAAGTTTCACCAAAGCCAGAACGTGCAAGTCCAGCACGCACTGCATGTGTTTGCGGATGAAGTTCCCAGGTAGGTCCATCCTGATTCTCAGGTGGCTGGTAGCCCCAAATCTTCTTGCTCATGGGATAAGTGTGACAGAGTGAGCCCTATGTCTAATACTGCGATTTCTGTCTCTGATCTAAGTAAAAAATATGGTGAGCGCAATGCGCTCTCGCATGCAACATTTGAAGTCCCATTGGGCACCGTTTGCGGCTTTGTTGGCCCAAATGGCTCTGGGAAAACGACCACTATGCGAATGCTGTTAGGACTTATATCCCCGACAGGTGGGACTGGCGAAATTTTAGGTCATTCAATAAAGCACCCAGAGAAGTATTTGCCGCGTGTAGGAGCGATGATTGAAGGACCTGCATTTTATCCAGCGCTGAGTGGGAGTGAGAATCTAAATTATCTTGCAACCCTCGGTGGTTTTTCAACGGATAAAGTTCAAGGACTTTTAGAACAAGTAGGACTAGGCGAGCGCGCGAAATCTAAGTACAAAACATATTCACTCGGAATGAAACAACGATTAGGTATCGCAGCAGCGCTGCTGCCTAATCCACAACTATTGATGTTGGATGAGCCAACAAATGGATTAGACCCTGAAGGAATTCAGGAAGTTCGTGATTTGCTGCGAACCCTTGCTAATAACGGAACCTCGGTTTTTGTTTCGTCGCATTTGCTTTCAGAGCTTGAAATTATTAGTGACTATCTAGTGATGCTTCGCAAGGGAGAGGTTGTTTTTACGGGAAAGATTCAAGATCTTTTGCACGCACAACAGCCGCTCATTATTGCAAAAAGCGAAAATGAAAATGATTTAACAAAAATTGTTGAGATAGCTAGAAGTGCTGGCCACCATGCCGTTATTCGAGATGGTGCAGCTCATATTGAAGGACCAAAAGATTGGGCTGTAACTTTGAATAAAGCTGCCTTTGATGCCGGAATAACACTTTCACAATTGAGTCCGCAATTACCAAATCTGGAAGAAACTTTCTTTGAAATGACAGGTGACAAATAATGTGGCGCGTAGCATTTGCAGAACTTCGTAAGTTACGTCGCCCAACTTTGCTCATAGGAACAATGGGGGCAGTTATTTTCTTTAGCTCCCTATTTTCATCGCTTCTTTTTATTCTTATAGATTCACCACAAGGAAACTCGGAACGCGGACGAATGGTTGGTCGTCAAGTTTTGAGCATGTCATCTGGTGCAGTGCAAGGATTTAGCAGCGTCGGTGGATTCTTAGGAATTATTGCCCTATGTGTATTTGCTGCACAAACCGCGCAAGAATATACATATGGCACTCTAAGAAATTTATTAGTTCGCCAGCCAGGACGTTTACGGATATTGCTTGGAAAATTTGTAGCAATGAAACTGTTCGCTTTAGCGATGATTGTTGTTTCAGCGATTGTCAGCATCAGCGCTTCAGTAATTTTGGCTCCAGGCGCAAAAGTCCCAACTAATTTGTGGTTTGGGGCTGATGGGCGACATGCGATCTTTACCACCTTTATTAACGTTGTGATCTCTGTAATCGGATATGGAACTATTGGAATGGTGCTTGGTTTGCTTCTACGCTCACCAATTAGTGCTATTTCACTCGGACTCTTGTGGTTGCTCATTGTTGAAAATTTATTAGTGGCAGTAAAAAGTTCTTTGGAAAGTTGGTTGCCGGGGGCTCAACTAAGAATTATTGCTTCTGGTGGAGCACGAACCGGATTAGTTCCTGGAATTACCTATTCCCACGCACTTGTTGTCGGTGGAATATATGTGAGTGTAGGTGCGGCAATTGCATCTTTCCTATTTCTTCGAAGAGATGTAGCAAATTAGAGACACTCTCCAACAACTGCCATATTTCTAAGTTAGCTGTCTTATTCTTAAGCCCTATTACTTCCCTGGGGGTTTACATTGAAACTGTATAAAGCGTGTTCTATTGCGCTTGCCCTTGGACTCACATTGACGACAACTCCTGCTATTGCAAAAAGCCCTAAACCAACTCTTGCCGAGATTGACGCAGCAAAAAAAATCGAAGCAGCAAAAAAGAAGGCAGCTGACGACGCAACCAAAAAATTGAATGCTGCAAATCAAACTCTTAGAACTCTGAGCGCAAAAGCAAATGCAGCGCAAGCTTTATATTCAAAAGCTCAAAGCGAATTAACGATTGCCACAAAAGCTGCTACTGCTGCAGCGGCTCATGCAGCAGCTACCGCTCAGTCGGTAACCCAAGCACATCAGGTGATAGGCAAGATGGCCGCTAACGCCTACATCATGGGTGGGAGTATGAGCGATATACAACCTTTACTCAGTGCTAACGGACCACAAGATTTGGTTGATCAACTTTCCACACTGAGCACTTTGGGTTCGCAAAACTCTGTGGCACTTGAAAGATTCAAAGCAGCAGAAGTTATTGCTCGCGCAGCCAAACAAGCAGCCGATGATGCCAAAGTTGCTCAACAAAAAGCAACAGATAAAGTTGCAGCTGCAAAGAAAATTGCTGATGACGCAAGAGCTGAACAAGCAAAGGAAGTTGCAAAACTTCAAGTTGTACAAAATGCAATTATGAAAGAATTAGCGAGTGCTAAGAAGGTGCGAACAACACTTGAACAACAAAGACAGCTGGCATTATTAGAAGAGAATCAAGCAAATACTGCTGCAATAACCCCAGGACAGAAAAAAGTATGGCCAGATTTAGGATTCAAAGGTCGTTCAACAATTAGAACTTCAGAAGCACAACGACTCAAAGCGGTTGAGTATGCCAAGAAACAAGTTCTTGCACGCAAGCCTTATGTGTGGGGTAGCCAAGGTCCAAATTCTTTTGACTGCTCAGGTTTAGTGTTTGCTGCCTATCGTTATGCAGGACTTGATTGGCCAAATTGGGATCGACTTAACGCAGCTCTTTATGCTGGATATACAAAGCATGTTTCGCTCAATGATTTGCAACCCGGGGACCTGCTTTTCTATTCCTACAAAGGCACAATCTCGACGATTCATCACATCACTATTTATGCGGGCAATGGAATGATGTGGGAAGCCAATTCGAAAAAGGTTGGACTCATTTTTTCAAATATTTATAGCGTTAATGGTCTTATGCCATTTGGCGGCCGGGTCTAGTCTTAGCGCATGATCTCTACACCGAATACGGTGGCAATTCGAAGTGTGGTGCGCTCGTTTCTGGCGCATCATGAAGCTGGAGATTGCATTCTTGTTGCAGTCTCAGGTGGTGCCGATTCCCTAGCACTTGCATATGCAATTTCGAAGGAAGCACCATTGCTTTCACTTAAAGTTATTGGTGTCACAGTTGATCATCAATTACAAAGTGGATCGGGTGAACAGGCAAAAAAAGTTATTGCTGAACTCAATAAAATGGGTATTACTGAAAATGAAATCGCAAAAGTAAAAGTAGAAATTACCGAAGGCCTAGAAGCTTCAGCCCGTAGTGCACGGTACGAAGCTCTAGAAAAAATTGCACAAAAGTTCAATGCAGTTGCTATTTACTTAGGCCACACTCGTGATGACCAATCTGAGTCAGTCTTATTGGGACTTGCCAGAGGTTCTGGTACTCGTTCGTTATCTGCGATGGCATCGATTAATGGAAAATATATTCGACCACTTCTTTCAATCACCCGAATTGAAACCTTAGGTTTATGTGCAGAATCAGATATTTCACCTTGGATGGACCCCCATAACTTTGATCTTCAATTCACGCGAGTGAGAGTTCGAACTGATGTACTTCCAAATTTAGAAAAGAATTTAGGTCCAGGAATTTCTGAAGCACTTGCTCGCAGCGCTCACCTTTTACGCGATGATGCTGATGCCCTGGATGCATGGGCTGAGAATGAGATTGCATCGATGGATTTATCAAATTTGGAATGCGAAGTACTGGCAGCCCTGCCTCGAGCAATTAGAACCAGAATCATCCGTCGAGCGATTTATAGCGCTGGTGCCCCTTCAGGCTCGCTCAGCGCCGATCATGTGAGCGCAGTTGAGGCATTGGTCACCTCGTGGAGCGGGCAAGGGGCTGCTCACCTGCCGGGTGGTGTGAAGGTTTCACGATTATCGGGCAGACTTTCGCTCTTGCAGGACTGATTCCGACTCAAGGGAGCACCGTGGACTTATCGAAGGTTGAAAGCGATATTGAACGCGTCATTGTTGACGAGAAGCAACTTCAAGAAAAAATTAAAGAACTTGCAGCTCGCGTTGATAAAGATTACGAAAATAAAGACTTGCTACTTATTGGCGTTCTCAAAGGCGCGGTTATGGCTGTTGCTGATTTATCTCGCGCACTTCAACGACATGTTGATATGGATTGGATGGCGGTTTCATCATACGGTTCAGGAACAAAATCAAGTGGCGTTGTACGTATCCTAAAAGATTTAGATCGCGATATCACTGGCCGCAACGTATTAATTGTTGAAGACATTGTCGATTCTGGTTTAACTCTTTCCTGGCTCAAATCAAATCTTGAATCCCGTGGTGCTGGTTCGGTTGAAATCTTGGCGATTCTACGCAAGCCTGAATCTGCGAAAGTTGAAGTAATTGTTAAATATGTGGGCTTTGATATTCCACCTGACTTTGTTGTTGGTTACGGTCTGGACTTTGACGAGAAGTATCGCAATTTGCCATTTATTGGTGTTCTTGCAAAGCATATGTATTCCTAAAGATCCCCTGACTACGAGACGAGATATCCAGAAATATGACAGACGAAAAGAAGACACCTAAGAAGAGTTTCCCAATCAAGAAACTTTCGAAAGATGTTAATAAAAAAGAGGCTTCGAAGAAGCCAACGACTCGCATGGGTCGCCTATTTCGTGGACCTCTTTTCTGGATTATCGTTGCAATATTTGCAGTATCAATTTTTGGTCAAATCACAAGCGCGGGAAATAGATATACAAAAGTACAAACATCTCAAGCGCTTGCAGCAATTTCTACCTCCGAAGTCGAATCGGCTGTTGTTGTAGATAAAAGCCAAAAAATTCGATTGATTCTCAAAGCTGGAAATACAATTAACGGCTCGAGCAAAGTTGAAGCCTTTTATGTAATTCGAGAAGAACCAACAATCGTTGATGCTCTTACTGGTAATCCACCATCAAAGGGTTGGACTGTTGATGTTCCATCTCAGTCACTTCTAGTTTCCTTCCTGTTTTCGATTGCGCCCATTCTTCTCATTGGTCTGCTCTTCTTCTTCATGATGAGCCAGGCCCAGGGTGGAGGAAATCGGGTATTCCAATTCGGTCGCTCTCGTGCAAAATTGCAAAGTAATGATGTACCAAAGACAACCTTTAAAGATGTTGCTGGTGCCGAAGAAGCTATTGCCGAACTTGAAGAGATTAAAGATTTTCTTGCCAACCCAGATAAGTATGGAGTTCTTGGTGCGAAGATTCCAAAAGGTGTTTTGTTATACGGTCCTCCGGGAACGGGTAAGACTCTTTTGGCTCGTGCAGTTGCTGGTGAAGCAGGAGTTCCTTTCTATTCAATCTCAGGTTCTGATTTTGTTGAAATGTTTGTTGGGGTCGGTGCGGCTCGTGTTCGCGATTTATTCAATCAAGCAAAAGAGAATTCACCCTCGATAGTTTTCGTTGATGAAATTGATGCAGTAGGACGTCAACGTGGAGCTGGAATGGGTGGCGGACATGATGAACGCGAACAAACACTCAACCAACTTCTAGTCGAGATGGATGGGTTTGAAGAGAACACAAAAGTTATTTTGATAGCTGCTACTAATCGTCCTGACGTATTAGACCCTGCATTGTTGCGCCCAGGTAGATTCGATCGCCAAATTGCAGTCGATCGCCCTGACCTCAAAGGTAGAGAAGAAATTCTCAAAGTTCATGCCAAAAACAAACCACTTGATAAAGATGTTGATCTCATTAATTACGCACGACGCACGCCTGGATTCACTGGTGCTGACTTAGCAAATGTGCTCAACGAAGCCGCACTTCTAACCGCGCGCGAAGAAAAAAAGCTCATTACAAATGTTGAATTAGATGAGGCCATAGATCGCGTTATGGCTGGCCCTCAACGCAAATCACGCATCATGAGTGATGATGAACGACGCGTCACGGCCTATCACGAAGGCGGTCATGCATTAGTGGCATTTGCGCTTCCACATACAGATCCTGTACATAAAATCACAATCATGCCTCGTGGTCGTGCATTAGGTTACACAATGGTTTTGCCAGATGAAGATAAATATTCGACAACTAGAAATCAATTGCTTGATCAGCTTGCGTATTCCCTAGGTGGTCGTGCTGCAGAAGAACTTATTTTCCATGATCCTTCAACTGGGGCTTCAAATGATATTGAAAAGGCAACAGCACTTGCTCGTGCGATGGTGACTCAATATGGAATGACTGAAGCAATTGGCGCAATTAAATTGGGTGGCGGAGATTCAGAACCATTCTTAGGTCGCGACTATGGGCATCAGCGCGATTATTCAGAAAATGTAGCTGGAATTGTTGATCGTGAAATTCGCAATTTGATTGAAACTGCACATCAGGATGCTTTTGATATCTTGGTTGCGAACCGTTCAATATTAGATGAAATGGTTTTGCAATTACTAGATAAAGAAACTCTGAATAAAGATGAAATTTCAGAGATTTTTGCAAAGGTAAAAGCATGGCCACGTCGTCCAGCTTGGACAGGCTCGGCAACTCGTATACCTTCTGAAAAACCACCGGTAGCTGTTCCAACAAAAGTTATTCTAGAAGAGGCTCCAGTAAAGAAAGTTACAAAGAGAAAGCCAAAGAGTGAGTGAGATAAATCCAATCTCAGTTGGTGATGGCAAAGCTGTGCAGCCATACGATCAGGAACGAGTAGAACGTGCGATTCGAGAGCTACTGAGTGCACTCGGTGAAGATCCAGATCGTGAAGGATTGAAAGAGACTCCAGCCCGCGTAGCGAGAGCTATGAAGGAGAATTTTGAAGGCTTGTGGCAATCACCAGAAGATGTGCTTACGACAACTTTTGATATCGGTCATGAAGAATTAGTGATCATCAGAGATATTGAAGTCTTTTCACATTGCGAACATCACCTAACACCTTTTCATGGTGTTGCACATGTTGGATACATACCTCGAGGAAAAATAACTGGATTATCAAAAATTGCACGTTTAGTTGATTTGTATTCGAAGCGTCCTCAAGTACAAGAGCGCCTAACAACTCAAATTGCCGATGCAATGGTTAAAATTCTCGATCCACTCGGCGTTATTGTGATTATTGACTGCGAACATTTGTGTATGTCAATGCGAGGAGTAAAGAAATCTCACGCACGCACTACAACAAGCGCAGTGCGTGGAGCGCTTACAAATCCCACCACCCGCGCTGAAGCAATTAGTCTGATAACTAGTAAGTAAATTTCATGTTAGTCATGGGAATTCTCAACGTTACTCCCGATTCTTTCGCCGATGGTGGAAAATTTGATAATTTAGAAAGTGCCATTGTTCGGGCCAAAGAAATGATTACTGAGGGCGTGGATATCATCGATGTGGGAGGAGAATCAACTCGTCCTGGTTCTGATCGGATCAGCATTGAATCTGAATTAGATCGCGTGATTCCTGTAATCAAAGAAATATCGAAATTAGGAACTCGGATAAGTATCGACACCATGCGTAGCCAAGTTGCTGAGAAGGCGGTAAAGGCTGGCGCAACAATAATTAATGATGTGAGCGGAGGCCTTGCTGATTTAGAAATGCTTGCAATGGCTGCCACATTGAATGTCCCATATATCGCTATGCATTGGCGTGGACATTCAAAAAATATGAATGACCGTGCTCACTATGGCGATGTTGTAAAAGAAGTAATCGCCGAACTGCAACTGCGCATTGATGCAGCCTTAGATGCAGGTATATCTGCGCAACACTTGATTGTTGATCCAGGAATAGGTTTCGCAAAAGATAAAGAACATAATTGGGCAATCATTGATTCCATCTCAAGTTTTGTAGATTTGGGATACCCAGTACTTGTAGGTGCTTCTCGCAAGCGCTTTCTAGGGGGAGATTCACCTGATGAAAGAGAAGCAGCGACTATAGAACTTACTCGACTACTTTCCACAAAAGGGGTTTGGGGAGTTAGAGTTCATAGCGTGAAGGAACATAAGAATGTGATGAGTGCATGAGCAATCAAATAATTCTTACTGGCATTCGTGGTTACGGATATCACGGACTTTTCGATTTTGAAGCAGAAGAAGGTCAAATCTTCTTAGTTGATTTAACGATTTCCATTGATTTAACGAAAGCATCATTGAGCGACCAAATTGCTGACACAGTTGATTATGGAGCTGTTGCAGAGTTGGTGCTAGAAGAGATTGAAGGCGAACGAGTAATTCTTATCGAGAGACTTGCTGGACGAATCGGTGATCGCGTATTAGCGCTAGATTCTCGGATAAACAGTGTGGAAATTATTGTTCATAAACCACAAGCACCAGTTAAAGCTGACCTGACAGATATTGCCGTAAAGATCACACGTAAAAGATGAAAGCTGTTGTGGCGCTTGGAGCAAATTTAGAAAATCCGGCTGATGCAATTCAAATGGCAATAGCCTTATTGAGGGAATCAACTGATGTGAAACTAATTTCATCCTTGTATGAAACCGAACCAGTGGGAGGGCCGGAACAACCTAATTACATAAATGCTGTTTGTATCCTAGAAAGTGATTTGCCTGCTCTTGATTTACTTGCACTTTTGCACGGAATTGAAAAAAGTATGGGGCGCGTTCGCATCGAAAAATGGGGACCACGGGTAATCGATCTTGATTTAATACAGTATGGAAATATTTTGAGTAGTAGCGATGAATTGGAAATACCCCACCCGCGTGCCTTTGAAAGGAAATTTGTTTTAGAACCATGGTATGAAATCGAGCCTGATGCAGTACTGCTAACACATGGACCTATTTCTCAGCTTTTGAAAGAATTGAAGTAAAGGCGTAAACTTTTATTTATCAAGCCCGGTACCTGAAAGGACTGGAGCCATACGATGACCGTTTTAGTGCCAACGATGGGTTCTCTGCATAGAGGACATCAAGCGTTGATTAAGCGTGCTCGAACATTGAGTAAAGAGGTCATCGTTAGTATTTTTGTGAACCCACTGCAATTTGAAAATAAAGTGGACTTAGAAAAGTATCCCCGTTCCCCACAACTAGATATCGAGTTAGCGACGCTAGCGGGTGCAACCGAAGTGTGGTTTCCAGAATATGAAGATATTTACCCAGGAAAGATTGAGACGCTAAGTGCAGGACCGGTTGGTTCGTTGTATGAAGGTGCAAGTAGACCTGAACATTTTGAGGGTGTCCTAACTGTTGTCAATCGCTTATTTGAAATGGTAAAACCTACGCATGCAGTATTTGGTGAGAAAGATTTTCAACAATTATTCCTTATCAAGACAATTGCCAAGAAAGTTGAAATAGTTTCAGTTCCAACAATTCGAAGCGGAAGTGGTTTAGCGCTCTCTTCACGCAATACTCACCTCAGCGAATTGGAGCGTGAATGCGCAGAAATCATTTCTCGAGCGCTTACAGCAGCAACTCAAGAAAATAATCTTCTCCAAGCGCAGCGAAAATTAGAAGAGATATTGGCTAGCGAAGCAAGCTTTAAAAAGGATTACGCAGTCATCATTGATGAGAAAGATTTTTCAATTGCCAAAGAATCAAGCCAAAAGAAGCGTGCGCTTGTTGCTGGCTGGATTAATGGCATACGTTTGATTGACAATATGCCAATGAGTAAAGAAGTTCGGCTATGAAGTTATTGGCGCCAGCTCCGGGCTGGACTTCGCAGGCCGATGTCATAGTTGTGGGCTCTGGCGTTGCTGGACTAACTACTGCACTCCAAGTTCGAACTTTTGGTTTATCGGTACTCCTTGTCACAAAAGCAAAAGTAGATGAAGGTTCCACGAAATGGGCGCAAGGTGGAATCGCTGCTGCACTCGGTCCCGGAGATACACCGGATCAACATGAAAAAGACACACTTGTTGCAGGCGCAGGTTTATGTGATGTAGCAGCTGTGAAAGTACTAGTTACTGAAGGTCCAGAAGCAGTGCGCAAACTTATTGCTCGGGGTGCAAAATTTGATACAGAAGCAAGTGGTGAAATATCACTTACTCGAGAAGGTGGCCACTTAAGAAATCGCATTTTGCATGCTGGTGGCGATGCAACTGGTGCAGAAGTATCACGTGCATTATTAGCTGCAGTCAAAGATGATCCAGAAATTGAAGTTGTAGAAGATGCTTTGGTACTAGATGCCCTCAAAGATAAGAACGGTGCTGTCTGCGGTGTTACATTGCACGTAATAGGTGCAGGTACGCGCGATGGTGTTGGACAAGCTATGGCTCGGGCAGTCGTACTTGCAACTGGTGGGCTTGGACAAGTATTTGCACAAACAACTAATCCTTCGGTCTCAACTGGAGATGGTGTTGCACTTGCATTACGTGCAGGTGCAAAAGTGGCAGATGTGGAATTCATACAATTTCATCCCACAGTTTTGTGGTTAGGCGAAAATTCACAGGGACAGCAACCACTTATAAGTGAAGCGGTGCGCGGTGAAGGTGCATATCTTGTAGATGATAGTGGTGTGCGATTTATGAAAGACCAGCACCCATTAGCTGAACTCGCTCCGCGAGATGTCGTTGCAATTGCAATTATGCGTTCAATGGTTGCAAATAAAACAAATCACGTATGGCTCGATGTGCGCCACCTCAAAGGTTTCACAGAAAGATTCCCAACAATTTACGCCTCATGTATTGCACACGGGATTGATCCACTCACAGATTTAATTCCTGTCGCACCCGCGTCGCACTACGCCTCGGGCGGTGTGCGAGTTGACCTCAATGGTCGTACCAGTGTGGCTGGCTTATATGCATGCGGAGAAACTGCATGTTCTGGAGTACATGGCGCTAATAGGTTGGCATCTAATTCGCTACTGGAAGGTCTAGTTTTTAGTGCTCGCATCGCAGCAGATATTGCTGCAACGATTCCGCCTCAAGGAATTGCGGTGGCAGATCAATCAGAATCAATTCTTATTGACCCAAGTGCTCGCAAGGAACTTCAATGGAGTATGAGTAAAGGTGCAGGAGTGCTGCGTTCTTCGGATTCACTTGTTTCCACCAGTGATGATCTCGCACGTATTCAGGTACGTAAAAGCAATAATCCTTGCGTCGAGGCATGGGAGACAACGAACCTTTATCAACTAGCGCAAGCAATTGTTAAAGCTTCTTTGATACGTCAAGAAACACGCGGCTCTCACTGGCGTGAGGATTTTCCAGATACAAGTAATTTATGGCTCAAACGAATAGTGCAACGACTTAGCCCAACAGGAATCTGGAACACTGATTATCAGGAAGTTGGTCATCCATGATTGATCGCGAAATAATTAAACGCGCTATCGCCGAAGATTTAGCTGGTGGCGAAGATATAACCACAGTTGCGACAATCGCTGGAACCTCTCAAAGCACAGCAGATTTTGTTGCAAGAAAAGATGGAGTAATCGCTGGAATAGAAATGGCACAAGGAGTACTAGAAGAAGTTGGTCTCACCAACATTGCTCTCTATGTCAGTGATGGAGATCGTGTATCTACAGGAAAAGTCTTACTAACCGTGCGTGGCGATACTCGCGCTATCTTGCTAGCTGAACGTACTGCACTAAATTTCTTAGGGCACCTCAGTGGTATCGCAACATTAACGCGGGCGTGGGTAGATGCAATCGAAGGAACAGATGCGAAAATTAGAGATACCAGAAAGACCACACCAGGAATGCGAATGCTTGAAAAAGCTGCAGTTGTTGCCGGTGGCGGAACTAACCACCGACTAAGTTTAAGTGATGCCTCGCTCATAAAAGATAATCACATTGCGGCAGCAGGTAGTGCTACGGCAGCATTTACAAAAGTCCGAGATAAATACCCAACTACTCCGATTGAAATTGAAGTTGACACTTTGGAGCAATTGCGTGAAATCTTGCCGCTCAAACCCGATCTCATCTTGCTCGATAATATGAGTGTTGAGGAATGTGAGCAGGCGGTATCTATTACTAATGGCATAGCAAAATTAGAGGCGTCAGGTGGATTGAGTATTGAGAGCGCAAAGGCATATGCAATGACAGGAGTTGATTTTCTTGCAGTAGGTGCACTGACACATTCAGCACCAAATTTTGATATCGGTTTAGATTTCAGAGCGGAGTAAAATATGTTGCTAGCAATAGATGTTGGTAATACCAACACAGTCCTGGGTATTTTCGATAAGGAAGTACTTATTCACTCTTGGCGAGTAAAAACAGATCCACGTTCAACCGCCGATGAGCTTTGGCTGCAGTACAGAGCACTCGTTGCAGATTTTCCAATAACTGATCTTGCAGTCTGTTCTACAGTCCCAGCAACACTGCGAGAACTTCGCCAGATGATTGATAATTATTTTTCTGATATCCGAGTAACTATTGTTGAACCAGGAATCAAAACCGGAGTTCCATTACTTGTGGATAATCCGAAAGAGATTGGTGCCGATCGCATCGTCAATACGTTAGCTGCGCACACTCTTTATGGAGGTCCAGCAATCGTCGTGGATTTTGGAACTTCAACAAATCTTGATGTTGTATCTCCTAAAGGTGAATTTCTAGGAGGAGCACTCGCGCCAGGAATCGAAATATCCGTTGACGCACTTGCTGCCCGTGCGGCCCAACTTCGAAAAGTCGAATTAGTAAAGCCAAAGAATGTAATTGGTAAGAACACAGTAGAAGCACTTCAATCGGGAACAATTTTTGGTTTTGCTGGCCAAGTTGATGGACTTGTAGATCGAATTACGGCAGAACTTCTAGAAACATATTCAGAAAAACCCCACGTAATTGCGACAGGTGGATTAGCACCATTGATTTTCGGGGTTGCAGAAACAATTGACCACTATGAGCCCGATTTAACACTGATTGGCCTGCGCCTGATTCACGAACGAAATGCTTGAGTCGCTAGACTCACCACATTATGAGCGCAGATAACACACCTATTGAGGATGACCTTCCCGAGCAATTGAGAATTCGCCGTGAAAAACGTGCGGATTTGATTGAGCGAGGAATCGAGCCATACCCAGTCTCTGTCGCTAGAACGAAAAGTTTGAAAGATATCCGTGCGAAATATGGCGCATTAGATATAGATGTTGCAACGGGTGATGTTGAAAGTTTGACTGGCCGTATTATTTTTAAACGTGATACCGGCAAACTCTGTTTTGCAACTCTTCGTGAAGGCGATGGCACTGAAATTCAAGCTATGTTCTCGCTCGATAAAATTGGACAAGAGCAACTTGATTCGTGGAAATCTGATATCGATCTTGGTGATTTTGTTAGTGTGACAGGTGAAATTATTTCTTCAAAGCGCGGAGAACTTTCAGTCCTAGCGAATTCATGGTCACTTGCTGCAAAATCCTTACGACCTCTACCAAATGAACACAAACCGATGTCGGAAGAAACTCGTGTCAGAATGCGCTACGTAGATCTCATTGTTCGCCCTGAAGCGCGCACAAATGCCCGATTGCGTCCAACCGTGATGCGTTCACTTCGTGAAACATTTCACAACCGTGACTTCATCGAAGTTGAAACACCCATGCTTCAAGTAATGCATGGTGGGGCAGCAGCGCGCCCATTCAAATCATTTAGTAATGCCTATGACATGGACCTTTTCCTTCGAATCGCACCAGAACTTTTCTTGAAGAGATGCGTTGTTGGAGGAATCGAACGCGTATTTGAAATCAACCGAAATTTTAGAAATGAAGGCGCTGACTCTTCGCACTCTCCAGAATTTGCAATGATTGAGAGCTATCAGGCCTATGGTGATTGGCGCTCGATTGCAGAACTCACTCAAGCGTTGATTCAAAATGCTGCAATGGCAATCTCGGGTTCACATGTTGTGACACATCACGATGGCCGCCAAGCAAATTTGGGTGGAACTTGGAAGGAGATTTCACTCTACGAGGCTATTTCGCAAGGCGTTGGGGAAACCGTTACAGCCCTTACTCCTATTGAAGAATTGAAGCAGCACGCAACAAAGGTAGGCATAAAGATTGATCCAAAATGGGTTACTGGAAAACTTGCCGAGGAAATTTTTGAGCATGTTGCAAAAGACCAATTGATTGAACCCACTTTTGTTATGGGCTTTCCAGTTGATACTTCACCACTTGTTCGGGCACATCGCGAGCTTCCTGGAGTTGCAGAAAAATGGGATCTCTATGTTGATGGATTTGAATTAGCAACGGGATACTCAGAACTTATTGATCCGGTTGTGCAAAGAGATCGTTTAGTCGAGCAATCCAAACTTGGTGCAAAGGGTGATTTAGAAGCAATGCAAGTAGACGAAGATTTCTTGCGTGCAATGGAATTTGCAATGCCGCCTACTGGTGGAATGGGAATGGGGCTCGATCGTTTACTCATGGCACTTACTGGTCTTGGTATTCGCGAAACAATTCTTTTCCCACTCGTCAAACCGGAAGAATAATAAATGGCGTTAGAGATTCGTTCTGCTAAAACATCAGATGTAAAAGGTATTCGAGCACTTATCGATTCCTATGCACCCGAAGGAAGATTGCTTTCAAAAGAGACTGTGACTTTGTATGAAAGCACTCAAGAATTTACTGTTGCCATTCTTGACGGTGTCGTAGTTGGTTGTGGCGCACTACATATACTTTGGGAAGATCTTGCTGAAGTTCGCACCGTTGCAGTTATTGAAAAATTACAAGGCACAGGTATTGGTCACCAAATTATGGAAGCGATATCCGATCGTGCTCGCAATGTTGGAGTAAAACGAATTTTCTGTCTTACATTTGAAACTGAATTCTTTGGTCGCCATGGTTTTGAAATAATTGATGGCACTCCAGTAGATCCAGATGTGTATGCCGAACTCTTGCGTTCCTATGATGCTGGTATTGCTGAATTTCTCGATCTTGAATCGGTAAAACCCAACACTTTGGGAAATACCCGTATGCTCAAAAAACTCTAGATTTAGCCAAAACTCGGGCATAAGTACCCCACATCTGGGGTTATAGAAGACAGAAGCAATCCACCTCGCGTGCCTATGCACGTGGGTATTAGGCTTAGAGCCACGAACCATGAATAAGGAGTACGCCGATGTTTGAGCGCTTTACAGACCGAGCCAGACGTGTAGTCGTGCTTGCCCAAGAAGAGGCACGCATGCTCAACCACAATTACATCGGAACAGAGCACATTCTTCTTGGACTCATTCATGAAGGCGAAGGCGTTGCCGCTAAAGCACTCGAAGGTATGGGCATCTCACTTGAAGGCGTTCGCGCGCAAGTTGAAGAGATTATTGGTCAAGGCCAACAAGCACCAAGTGGTCACATTCCATTTACACCTCGTGCAAAAAAAGTTTTGGAACTCTCACTTCGTGAAGCACTACAACTTGGACACAATTACATCGGCACAGAACATATTTTGCTTGGGCTTATTCGTGAAGGCGAAGGCGTAGCGGCTCAGGTATTAGTAAAACTTGGTGCAGATCTCAACCGTGTTCGCCAGCAAGTAATTCAATTACTTTCGGGATATCAGGGTAAGGAAGCAGTTGCATCAAATGGTCCAGCAGAAGGAACACCATCAACATCATTAGTTCTCGATCAGTTTGGTCGAAACCTCACACAAGCAGCACGTGAAGGAAAGCTCGATCCGGTAATTGGCCGAGAGACAGAGATCGAACGTGTAATGCAAGTACTTTCACGTCGTACAAAAAATAATCCAGTTCTTATTGGTGAACCAGGTGTTGGTAAGACTGCAGTTGTTGAGGGACTTGCACAAGCAATTGTGAAGAATGATGTTCCTGAAACATTGAAAGATAAACAGCTTTATTCACTCGACCTCGGTGCACTTGTTGCAGGCAGCCGCTACCGTGGAGATTTTGAAGAGCGCCTCAAGAAGGTTCTCAAAGAGATTAAAACTCGCGGAGATATCATTCTCTTTATTGATGAGATTCATACTCTTGTTGGTGCAGGCGCAGCAGAAGGCGCAATTGATGCTGCAAGTATCTTGAAACCAATGCTTGCTCGCGGTGAATTACAGACAATTGGTGCAACTACTCTTGATGAATATCGTAAGCACCTTGAGAAAGATGCTGCACTGGAGCGACGTTTCCAGCCAATTCAAGTTAAAGAACCATCAGTTGCACATACGATTGAAATTTTACGAGGACTTCGTGATCGCTACGAAACACATCACCGTGTATCGATTACAGATGGCGCTCTCTCAGCTGCTGCAAATATGGCCGATCGCTATATTTCAGATCGTTTCTTGCCCGATAAGGCAATCGACCTCATCGATGAAGCTGGATCACGTCTTCGCATTAAGCGCATGACTGCACCTGCTGAACTTCGCGAATTCGATGAAAAAATTGCTAGCGCTCGTAAAGAAAAAGAATCTGCAATCGATGGCCAAGATTTTGAATTAGCCGCCTCGCTTCGCGATAAAGAAAAGTCACTTATTACCGAGAAGCAAGTTGCTGAAAAGAATTGGAAAGCAACTGATCTCGATAAGGTAACTGAAGTTGATGAAGAACTCATCGCTCAAGTACTTTCAGCATCAACAGGAATTCCAGTGTTCAAGTTGACTGAAGAAGAGACTGCGCGACTTCTACGCATGGAAGATGAATTACATCGCCGTGTTATTGGCCAGGATCAGGCAATCAAGGCACTTTCACAAGCAATTCGTCGCACACGCGCAGGTCTCAAAGATCCAAAGCGTCCAGGTGGTTCATTTATTTTTGCCGGCCCATCAGGTGTTGGTAAGACAGAACTCTCGCGCACACTCGCATCATTCTTATTCGGTGATCAAGATGCTTTGATTCAACTCGATATGTCTGAATATTCAGAGCGTCATACTGCATCACGACTCTTTGGAGCACCTCCAGGATATGTTGGATATGACGAAGGTGGACAGCTCACAGAGAAAGTACGTCGTCGTCCTTTCTCTGTCGTTCTCTTTGATGAGATTGAAAAAGCACACCCAGATATCTTCAACACACTTTTGCAAGTACTAGAAGATGGCCGTCTAACAGATGCACAAGGTCGCACTGTTGATTTCAAGAATACGGTCATCATCATGACAACAAACCTTGGTACTCGAGATATTTCAAAGGGCCAAGGACTAGGTTTCGCAAATAGTGATGATGATCTAACAAATTATGAGCGCATGAAGGGCAAAGTAAGTGATGAACTCAAGACTCACTTCCGTCCAGAATTCCTCAACCGTATCGATGATGTCATCGTCTTCCATCAATTAACGAAGGATCAGATTATTCAGATTGTTGATCTCATGATTGCAAATCTTGATGAACGACTTCGTGCAAAAGACATGGGTATCGAACTGACTACAAGTGCAAAGGAACTTCTTGCTACTCGTGGCTACGACCCATTGATGGGTGCGCGTCCATTGCGTCGCACAATTCAGCGTGAAATTGAAGATTCTCTCTCTGAGCGAATTCTCTTTGGAGAGCTCAAAGCTGGTGAAATTATTGTCGTTGATGTTGAAGGGGAAGGCGCTGAAGCAAAATTCACATTTGCCGGTGCTCCTAAAGCAACAATGCCAGATTCACCAGAGGATCTAGCTGAAACACCTACTGTCTAATTATTGAGGAAGTCTAAAACGAGAGCGAGATTGCTCTTCGATTAGTCGATCGGCAAGAAGTGTCTCAAGTGCTTTTTCAACTTGAGATTCTTCTGGCCATAATTTCTTGATTGCACTCAGTGTCAGCGATTCACTTTCTCGTAACGCCTGAACAATTGTGCCGCGACATTTTCGATCAGTGCCATGCCAATCTTGTGATTTTCGAATGAGTTCGGTTTTTGGATATCCATTCTTTCGCCACTTACATTCAGAAATAATTGGGCATTCGTTGCACATTGGACTCTTCGACGTGCAGACAAGTGCACCGAGTTCCATCACCGCCGCAGCCCAAATATCAGCATTTTTTCGGGGGAGTATTGCTAATCGTGATTCTCTTTCACGAACTGTCGGGCTTGAAGTGGGATGCTCTTTTCCATCAATGACGCGAACTAGTACACGCCGAATATTTACATCCATCACCAACGTGTTGGCGCCAAAGGCGAATGCAGAGATTGCAGCTGCTGTGTAGTCACCAATCCCAGGAAGAGATCGTAGAATTTCTTCACTTTCGGGAACTTGATTTCCAAAATCACGTGAAATTATTTTGGCGCTCTCATGTAATCGTAGAGCCCGACGTGGATAGCCAAGTCGGCCCCATGCAGTAATTACTTGTGCCGGAGTGGCTTTTGCTAGCTCTGCTGGGTTTGGCCAGCGCAACATCCACTCACTCCATATGGGTAAAACTCTTGCGACAGGGGTTTGTTGCAACATAAATTCACTCACCACCACACCCCATGGTGTTGTATTTCGCCAAGGTAGGTCTCGTTTATTTTTTTCAAACCATCGTGTAACTGGTTTTTCTAGCGAACTCATTCGCCTGTAATTTTTACCCTCTGCAGAGCTTGATCAAGACGTGAAACTTCTACAATCTCCATCCCCGCAATTGTTACATCCGAGCCCGCTGGAACTAGGGCTCGTTTAAATCCAAGGCGAAAGGCTTCCTGCAAGCGTCGGTCTACTCCACTAATTTTTCTAATTTCACCCGCTAAACCAACTTCACCAATGGCAACAAGGTCTGCAGGTAGTGCTAAACCTTTTGCCGCAGATGCAACCGCGAGTGCGAGTGCGAGATCTGCAGCAGGCTCTGCCATTTTCATTCCACCAACAGTTGCTGCATAAACATCGCGACCGCCAATTCGAATAGCTGCTCGAAGTTCTAGCACAGCTAATGTCATCGATGTCCGTGCAGAATCTAAACCACTTACGACACGACGCGCATTCCCAAAATCATTATCACGGCCCTGGCTTACAAGGGCTTGAATCTCAGCAAGTAATGGGCGACGACCTTCCAGAGTCACTGTTACACATGTACCAGGAACAGGTTCTGCATGGCGCGAAGTAAATAATCCGGTTGGATCCAAAACACTAGTAATTCCAGTATCACTGAGTTCGAAACATCCGACTTCATCGCTGGCGCCGAATCGATTCTTTATTGCACGAATGAGACGCAGACGTGAATGACGCTCTCCTTCGAATTGAAGTACGACATCAACAATATGTTCGAGCAGTCGAGGTCCAGCAATGGATCCATCTTTTGTTACATGACCGACTAAAAGAAGAGTGATATCACGATCTTTACAGATACGAATAAGAGCGCCAGCAACTTCGCGAACTTGTGTAACCCCACCGGGCGCACCATCTGCTGCAGCACTTCCAATTGTCTGCACACTATCGATAATCAATAGCTGAGGTTTTACGGAATCAATATGCGAAATAACTGCGCCAAGATCATTTTCAGAGGCGAGAAAAAGTTGTGGGTCAACAGCTTTGATTCGCTCTGCTCGCAAGCGAACTTGTGAAGCAGATTCTTCGCCGCTTACATATAAAACTGGAATCGAACGCGATGCGGTCTGTGCTGCAACTGCAAGTAACAAAGTTGATTTACCAACTCCTGGTTCACCCGCAACAAGGATTGCAGCACCAGGGACTAATCCGCCACCAAGCACGCGATCAAGTTCTGAAACTCCTGTTGGTCGCGCACTTGCTGCAGAGAGATCGACATCGCCGATAGGAGTTGCTTTATGAGTTACCGCGCCTGGTACAAGAGATAATCTTTTTGGTGCAGCGATTTCTTCGACACTTCCCCATGCCTGACATTCACCGCAGCGGCCGACCCATTTTTGCGAACTCCAACCACATTCCGTACAACGGAAGGGTTCCTTTTCGACTTTGGCCATGGGTAGAGCCTAGAGCGAAGCGCTTACTTCTGTGCAGCCAGAGTTGCGGGATGTTGGATAACAAATAGAGGCAAGGAACGCTTTTGCGCATCAAGTATTCCAGCAACGCGCGCATCACAATGCTTTGCCAAGATTGCATATGCATCATCACCCATCAGGGCCATGAGTTCAGTCTTATTAGAAATATAGACCGGCTCACTTCCAATGTGGGCTTCGGTGTTACTTGTGCAGTACCAATCGAAATCATCTCCGCCATCGCCCCAAGCAAGACGTTCGTATTCACCAATAACTGTAATTGAATATTCACGTTCACCAACTTCGCGAGTTTCAAAACTTCTACGAAGTGGTAATTGCCAGCAAACATCCGGTTTTGTATCTACAAAGTGAATATTCTTCTTTTGTGCAAGATGGTGAAGTACACACCCAAATGATCCGGTAAAACCTTCTGCTTCGTAACCTTTACGGTTCAAGAAGATACATGATCCATCAACGCGACGAGTTTTTCTCTCATTATCTTCATCTTTTTCACTAATGCGTAAATCGCCGCCAGCTTTCTTAGGGCGCGCTTCTTCATAATATTGCCACATTTCGGGAGTTAAGAATGCAGCAGCTTTTTGTACTCGAATTTCATCATCTTTATCGGAATACATTGCACCTTCTGTGCAACAACCAGAGTTTGGCTGACCTTTAAAAACTCCTTGGCAACCATCGCCATAGATGCAGGTCCAAAAAGATGTGAGCCATGTGAGGTCACATTTAAAAATTCCTTCAGGATCACTTGGGTCTGCAAATTCAACCCAATCACGTGCAAAGCCTGGCTTTATCTCGGACATAGTGTGAGAGCCTACGGGTTTACTCCTTAATACGCACATCCTGAGCAATCGCTTTCGGTACTCTTACCTTATGAAGGTTGGAGTAATTGGCGCTGGGGTAATGGGTGAGGCTCTTATCACCGCACTCATTTCTTACGGTGTTAGCCCACAAGAAATTACAATCTCTGAGAAAAGACATGATCGCGCAAATGAACTTAAAGCTCGATATGGAATAAGCGTCGAAGAACTATCAGTCAATGTTGCATCGAGCGAGATCCTCCTACTGGTCGTAAAACCACAAGATATGACGGCCGTTCTCAGCGAAATACGCACAGAGATGAAACCAAGCACGACAGTTGTTTCATTTGCAGCAGGCAAGAAAATTGATTTCATATCAACAGGATTAGGTGGAAACTCACCTGTTATTCGCGTTATGCCAAATACGCCAACACTTGTAGGTGCAGGAATGGCAGCATTTTCGGTAGGTGCTGGTGTTTCGACTTCACATAAGGAATTCGTTTCAGGATTTTTAGTGGCAACAGGTAAAGTCGTAGAAATTGCTGAGGAACTCCAAGATGCTGTAACGGCAACGAGTGGTTCAGGACCTGCGTATTTCTTCGCCTTTGTTGAAGCGATGATTGATGGTGCTGTTGCGCTAGGTCTTTCAAAGGAAGTTGCAACGCAACTTACTGTTCAAACTTTCATAGGATCTGCAAAGTTGCTCCAAGAATCTGGTAAAAGTGCCACAACATTGCGTGAAAACGTAACTAGCCCAAATGGCACGACGGCGGCTGCATTGGAAACATTGTCAGCGAAAGATTTATCGCATGTAGTTGCAGACGCGATGAAATCAGCACGAAATCGCTCTATTGAACTAGCGTAAAGATTTTGTTGTGAAGAAATTTCTTACTATATTAACAATTTTGGTATTTTCACTTTCTCAGAGTGCTTATGCAGTTCAAAAGAAAATCACGGTACAAAGTCTCGTACTTATCTCCAGCATAGGAAACCGTGATGAAATTTCTGGGATGTTGACCAATGGAAAAACTATTATTCTCTACGGTTCCAATGTAAAAGCGGTCGATATAAGTGGAGCCGAGCTTTGGAATCTTCGTCTAGAAGAGAAGGCAGAAGCCTTTGTTACCACAGCAGTTACAGATAATTTAGGAAATATATGGGCGGCGGGATCACTCTCGTCTGGAGTTTCGGTTAGCCCTTCGCCAACGCCGAGTATTTCCCCACTCAATCCGGATAGCGTTGTACTCACCACTCCTGATCCATTGCGTAGTGATCTCAATTCAGTGGGAGTGTGGAAAATTTCAAACAAAGGTGAAATATTAACCAGATTTCATCTTGATTTAAATAAACCAGTTCTAGCCACAGATATTGCCATCGATGAAAGTGGCGTAAGTATTTCTGGAATTACTGACACTGGTCAAGGAACGATTGGTGTTCTCATTAATTGCGACAATGCAGGAATCTGTTCCAAACCCTTTTTTATTGGCTCATCTGATACAAATTTAGATGGGGTAGTTCGAAACATCGATGGGTCTAAAATCCTTTCAGGTGGAAGTTCTGAGACACTATTTGGAAAAAAAGTTGTAGGAAGCCGTGATGGAATTTTGATCACCGTAAGTAAGACGGGAAAAATTTCAAAAGTAGTGAGAAGTTCTGCAGCAAAGTCGAAACGGAATTGGAAAAGTATCACCAATAATTTTTTATTAGGTGGCGAAGTAACTTCGGGTAATAAATCAGAAAGTGCGATTACAAAATTTTCAGGGACGTTAGTGCCCACTTGGAATGTTCGATTTCCCTCAACCGGCAATACTTTGGTATCAAATGGCACCCCCACGAATTTCTTTACATTTTTTGCTTCAACATCGGCGATTAGTAATCTCTCGGGTTGGAATCCAAAAAGAGCAAGTGGATTAGTTCTTCGACTAGATAATAAAGGCGCGATTATGGGTGGCTATAGCGCAACAGCCATTACAGAGCCTTTGGCAATGGCATATTCGAAGGAACTGGGCCTTGTAGTGGCAGGCCTCACGGGCGATACCGTTTCGATTTTTCACCTCATTTCAAGGTAGCCTAACCACCTTGCACCTAAGGGGTGCATTAGAGATGAAGAGAGAGTGACATATGGGTTCCGTAATCAAGAAGCGACGTAAGCGCATGGCGAAGAAGAAGCATAAGAAACTTCTTAAGAAGACTCGCATTCAGCGCCGTAACGCTAAATAGTAATTACGGTTTTAGTAAAGAAAGTTTGCCGTTAACACTGGCAAGTAGATATTTTATTTTAGACACAGTAACCCAGGCCATTCGTAATTGGTCTGGGTTTTGTGCTGAAGAAACTAATTTAATTGCATTGACCCCATTCTTTGAATAATCCATCGCGCAGATACGTTCCTGACAACTAAATACAAGCTCTTTTCCATCAGATGCTAAAGAGGCATCTGGAGTGCCGTAAGAATCAGTTGCTGATTGGGAAATATAAGTTGGAGCATTCAGTAGTGCCCAACGGATGTGATCTGCATGTGGAAGTGTTAGTACTGAGGATGTCATCCAGGTTGCTTGAACTCCATTAGAAACTTTCGCAAGGGCTACGTCATAACCTGCAACAGCAATTGCGCCATCGGTGAAATCTAATGATTTATAGCTCCATGTGTTTTCATCAAGACCGGATCTTGAAGCAACACGAACGGCCCCCGAAGTCGCTGCTTTTTTCTGATCCACAACTAGGACGGAGTCATACAAGACATATGTGATGCCGGCATCGTAAATTGCTCGTAGATGGAAAGCCACATCTCCTGTTGTTCTATCGTCTGTCTTACGATCTCCATCAACTAATTCATAATTCCAATCTTGCCCTGTCTTCTTTACTGCACCTAAGAGAATGCCTTGAGATTCATCACGATAGAAAACTTGAACACCAGCAGATGTGGCAACACAGGCATTAGAAACGCTTACATCGCTATTTCCTTTTACCCGAATTGGATCCTGGTAATTGTTGAGTGTTGTTGCATTTCCGTCGACAACCTCGAAGGTGAATTTACTTCCATCGTATGTCGCATAGCGTAAATCCTTCTCAATTGAATCGCTATAGAAAATATGAAGTAATTGTTTTGTTCCAGTGCCGTTAACACATAACGAAATTTGGCCAGTAATAGGATTCTTTGTACGTCCACCACTTCCACCGGTACCATCAACTGTAAGTTTCTTCCAACTTTTTCCGTTATAGACTGCAAGCTTGAGCGCGCCACTCTTTGAATCGGTGTATGCGATAGTCGGCGCTAAATCAAAGACCGTACTAGCTGAACTCTTACCATCAGCTGCACTATCCAGGATTGTTTTCTTCCAGGCAAGCTGTGGTGTTACAGCATCAGTCAGTGCGCTTTGAGATGGACCTATCGAATTGAGCGCATAGACAGCGAAATTATATGAAGTTCCATTCTTCAATCCTGAAATTACTACAGGACTAGTGAGTGATTTTTTCTCGGCTCCAGACTTCAAATTCTTCACTACATAAGTGCTTATTTGTGCAGTTCGAACATTTACTGGTGCATCAAATGTAATGATTGCGCTTGAATCTCCAACAAGTGCTTTCACATTTCTTGGCATTTGAGGAACGGCAGTAGCGATACCAACGGGTGGTTTATTTCTAATATCTTGCATCATCGCAAGAAGGATTGGACCGGGATTATGAAAAACTTCACCTGCGTCAAGATTCGGTGTCATAACAGAATCGGGACCTGATTTTGAGAAAGTAGATTCATCGAGGTGGCTAACGGAAGAGCCTGCTTCATATGGATTTGGCGTGTAAAGCTTTATTGGTCCGCCATTTACTTTATTTCCTAAAGGGCCTCCCCATGTCATAGTGCTCGTCAAAGCAGTTCCCAATTCGAGGGAAGGTGAAGGTAAATCAGCCAAACGAGTTCCATCTGGTGTTTGAGCATAGGCATCATATGGAGTCGGTTGATCGATACTTCCATATCCAAAAAAAGTATCAAATGAATTATTTGATAAGAAACCTAAGCCATGTGCAAGTTCATGGAGCATCACGGATTCAAGATCGTATTCGCGGCTTGTGGGTTGTCCGTCTCCACGTTGATCCCATGTAGCTGTCGAATTTACTTGAATAATAATGTCAGATGAAATTTTGTCCAGATCTTTTCCGGCAAGAGCATTAGCAAGAGCGGATGGATACCAAAGAGATGCATCTGGCGCTCCAGCGAATCCGGAGTAATAATTTCCTGGACGTGCACTTCCTAAAATTCCAGATGACGATGAACGACCCCATGTCGCTTCGACTGCAATTGGAACAGAGGATTGAAAGTTTGCACTCCATACATCAATTGCAGCTTGGACATCAGACTTCGCCCAATCTGGAAAGTTGACATAGTTGACAACGAATTTAGATTTCGCATCGATATTCGCAGAGTGTGTTCTCGAAGAAGTTGTGGAATAGGCACTTTTTACGGGGGAAGTTCCCGCATATGTGTGACCCCACACTGTTGAGGGGGCCACTCGAACAAGTGCTTGCGCCGGTGCGCTGAGAAAAATTCCAGCAAAAAGGGCTGCAATCAGAGATGCAGCGCCCACCTTTTTACTCAATAGATTTCGCATATCGGCAAACGGTATCAGGATGAGATGATTTGCCAATGGCCACAACCCCTCAGGATGAGTTCTCTAAGGTAATTGACAGGATTCATAAGGAAGCAAGCCCCGTCATTGACTTCTCGGGTACTTCACCACGACGTGAAGCAACATTGGATGAAGCACGTCAAGAATTTGCACAATCCATAAGCGCGATTGCACATACATTATTTTCAAAGAAATATGGACCCCTTGTTGGAACCGTTACTGAAAGTACAGTTGTTGCCGTGCTCAAAGATGTAGAAAAGAATGTCTACCGTGCAAAAGGCGACATAACTTTGGTAACGCAAGAGTTACTTGATCGAGCAATGGGAAGTTGTAAGAAGAAGTGACTGTTGTAACCGTTTACTCACGAACTGGTTGCCATCTTTGCGAAGACGCTATTGAAATTCTTGAAACTATGAAAGATGAACTTAGTTTTTCAATAGAAGTGAAATTTATTGATGGTAATCCAGAATTAGAAAAAATTTATGGGGAGCAAATACCTGTCACTCATATTGATGGTATTCACCATGATTTTTGGAAGATAGATCCTGAGCGCTTTAGATCTTCTCTTTCGAAATATCGTCAGCATCAATAATTGTGTAGGAATATCCTTGCTCGGCAAGAAAGCGTTGTCTATTTTGCGCAAAATCTTGGTCGATAGTATCGCGCGATACAAGTGAATAGAACGTGGCACTTCTGCCATCAGACTTAGGACGCAAAATACGACCTAATCTTTGTGCTTCTTCTTGTCGCGAACCAAATGCTCCAGATACTTGAATTGCAATGGTTGCATCGGGCAAGTCAATCGAAAAGTTAGCTACTTTTGAGACCACAAGAGTTGTGAGCTCACCTATTCGAAACATATTGAAAAGCCGTTCGCGTTCCTTCACTGGAGTATCGCCCTTAATAACTGGAACACCAAGAACTTCCGAGAGCTCATCAAGTTGCGTTATGTATTGGCCAATGACAAGAATTTGTTCTCCTGCATGCTTCTTTACGAGAGTCTCAACAACATTGCGCTTTGTACGAGTCGTTGCGCAGTAGCGATAACGCTCTTCTGGCTCAGCAGTTGCGTAGAGCAATCTTTCTTCTTCAGTGAGATTGACTCGAACTTCTATACATTCAGCAGGGGCGATATATCCCTGTGATTCAATCTCTTTCCACGGTACGTCATATCTTTTGGGACCAATGAGCGAGAAAACCTCACCCTCCATTCCATCTTCGCGAACGAGTGTGGCTGTCAGACCTAATCGACGACGAGATTGAATGTCGGCTGTAAATCGAAATATTGGTGCGGGTAGCAGATGGACCTCATCATAAATAATGAGACCCCAGTCGTGAGTGTCAAAGAGATCAAGGTGTGCGTACACACCATTTTTCTTCTTCGTCATCACTTGATAGGTCGCAATCGTGACCGGACGAATTTCTTTTTTTGCACCCGAATATTCGCCTATCTCATCCTCTGTCAAAGTTGTGCGCTTAAGTAATTCTTCACGCCATTGACGGGCAGCAACAGTATTTGTAACAAGAATGAGAGTTGTTGCTTTTGCATGTGCCATCGCAGCTGCGCCGACAATTGTTTTACCGGCACCACATGGCAGAACAACTACACCACTTCCGCCATGCCAAAAACCTTCAGCTGCTAATTCTTGGTAGGGACGAATCTTCCAATCATTTTGGACTAATGAAATTTCATGTGCTTCACCATCGACGTAACCTGCAAAATCCTCAGCTGGCCAACCTAGGCGAAGTAGAGATTGTTTTATGGCTCCACGTTGGTTTGCAAAGACAACAATTGTTTCGGCATCGATACGCGGTCCAAGCAATGGCGCAATTTTCTTAGCGCGGATAACTTCTTCTAAAACTGCAGTATCTGTGGTTACAAGAATGAGTCCGTGCACAGGATCAGCTTCCAGACGCAAGCGTCCATAGCGAGACATGGTTTCAGCAACATCGACCAAAATGGAATGTGGAACTGCATATCGTGAGTATTTGATAAGGACATCAATAACTTGCTCGGCGTCGTGACCTGCTGCACGAGCATTCCATAAACCAAGATTTGTTAGACGGTACGTGTGAATATGCTCTGGTGATCTTTCGAGTTCAGCAAATGGTGCGATTGCGCGACGGCATTCAGTGCTCAGTGGGTGATCTATATCGAGTAAAACAGTCTTGTCACTTTGAACGATTAGTGGCCCATCAGTCATTGAGTAAATCCTTTATGAGTGCGTGTAAGAGTGCACTTCTCTCTTCAAGTCGAGATGTATCAATCCATTCATTTGCAGCATGGGCGCCGCCACCAATTGCGCCAAGACCATCAAGCACTTGAGCGCCAGCCGCTGCTGCAAAATTTCCATCACTTGCACCACCGACCGAAGCGTGACCGAGAGCTGGAAAACCAATTTCTTGTGCAACTTTCTCTGCTCGTTCGTAAAGTTTTAGAGTCGAAGTGGTTTCAAGGGGCGGCCTATTGAAACCACCAGTGATAACAATGCGCGCCTCTGAATTTTCTGGTGTGAAAGCTTTAATAGCTTTTTCTACTCTTTCTAACTCGTTCATAGAGAAAGAGCGAATATCGACATCAAGAGTTGCCAAATCAGGAACTGTGTTCGTTGTATTTCCACTGCGCACCATTGTTGGAACAACAGTTGTACCGTTGGAGGAATTTTCAAGTTCTTTGAGAGCCAAAATAATTCGGGCAATTTCGACGGTCGAATTGATTCCTTTTTCCGGTTCTAGCCCTGCATGAGATGCGCGACCATGAACATTGATTTGATACATAGCAGTACCTTTGCGACCAGTCTTTACTTTGCCGTCAAGACTTGCTTCTAGTACAAGAACTGCTGAAGCTTTTGCTGAAATTTCTTTGATAAATTCTTTTGAAGTCGCACTTCCTGTCTCTTCATCAGTTGTTGCAACTAATGCGACTGAACCATCAACGCCATTGAGTGCATAAAGCGCTTGTACAAATCCAGCTTTCATATCAAAGATGCCAGGGCCACGGGCAATATTTTCTTCAACACTCCATAACGGAGAAAAAGAATTGTGAGGCCAAACAGTGTCTAAATGTGCGAGCAAAATTACTTTTGGTTGCTGAGCACCCCACCAAAAAACTGGACGACCATTTACTTCGCGAATTTCTGCTGGCATTCCGAGAACTCGCGTCGCGATATCACTTGCCAATTTCACAACATCACGACAAGCATCGAGATCTTCGGTAGGGGATTCCATTTTTACAAGTGCTTCAATCGCTGCGAGCATGGAGTCAATTCTGCCGTATTCGGCGGGACTCTGGTGGCTCATAATGGCGCCACACCTGTAATGCGCGGAATTCTAAAGGTTTGTAGTTCACCAGTGGCGTGATCACGAGCGATAAGGGAACCCGCACTAACTTTAAGTGGATCAATAATTCGATGAGAAACAGAACCATTGTTATCGGCATAGCCAATCGAGAGTGATTGAGCTTTTTCGATGTATTGCGTTAACAGTTCAAGAGTTTCATTTGCAGTTGTGCGCGGAAGTGAACCGAGTGCAGCACTGGCAACGCTTCGAAGATGTGTCTGTCTATGACTAGATTTCTCTCCAGTGCGCAGTGCCCGGATAGCTGATATCAAATTTTCTTCTGTCGGAGATTCAATTTCTCCAATAATTCTTGGTGGACGAGGCTTTGTGACTGCGCGATTACTACGAGGCCCAGCCAACATAAGGCCAGAAGAAGATTCACCCGCTGGAAGATAACCTGCCTCGCGCAATATGCGCATTGCGTCCGTTGCATCATGGTCACAAATGAGGACTTCGGGAGCAATTCGACGTAACGATAAAACTTCTAAGCGTTTGTCATTGATGATTTGGGCGATCAGTGCGGAATCTTCACAACGAATAAACGAAGATGTATTTCCAACTCGTAGCTTTCCATGTTTCTTTGCAACATCTGCAATGAGATATTCCAAAGGTTGTGGCATTGGAGTTTTTGAAATTTTCTTGAGGAATGTACTTACCTCTTCGCCAGTTTTACCATGGTCGAGTGCACGACGAATTGTTGCCTCACTAAATCGATAAACGGTCGCACCTCCACGACTTTCAATATCGGCCATAATTGCAAGTTGTCCTGAAATTTCATGTTCTAGCGGTCCTGGCGCAATTGCAGTGTTATCGCTTTGAATTAATATGTGATCAACTGTCTTTGGGAGATCTGCATCTATTAAGGCCAAATCTTCAGAGTTAATAAGTGCGGCGCCATATTTTGATAATGCGCCTTGTCCAGTAATTCCAAGCCATTCAGCTTCGCGCAAACTCCATTCGACAAGCTCGTCTTGTAGCGAAGAATTTCTACGAAGGGGTGCACGCCAAGAGAAAAGTTCTTGGAATGAATCTTTGTTTGGTGCAATCGAAGAATTCTCGTACAGAAGTTGCAAAGTCAACGAGCGAACTCGGGCAGCATTTACTCGATCTAGTTCTGGACCAAGTGCTGCAATATTCTTAGATTCAGCACGCCCTACTAAGCCACTAACCCGAGAAGTTATGAGCCATTGGCTTGCAATTACTTGCCAGCGTTGTGCTGGAGTTTGCATCAACCAAATATCAAATTTATTACTTGGCATGATTTGGTCATCGGCATTGATTGCAATGAGTGATGAAAGGTAAGCAAGTTCAGCGATGAAAGCGGTACAACTTTCATCGACACCTAAATGATTGGCAGCAACTTTCAAATCGCGAACACCGAGACCCCCGGCTCGAAGGGAATCAGCTGGTTCTTGCGCCCAGAAATTCAATAACTCTTCGACCCACCGCAATACGGTTGAAATATTAGCTATGGCTGCGAGGTTTCGATTCTTTTCATCACGTTTTGTGCCTTTGAGTATGGGGGGCTGTACAAACCGTTGTTTATGAATCTTTCCTTCGCGTAAATAGATTGCAACTTCACGCGGCAGTATTACTGTTCGTTGATCTAAGGGCACAAGGAATTTTTCTTTGAGTAACCACGCAACACCAGGACCTGGATTTTTTATATCACCCACGCTTCCACGTGGCGGTCCCCAAATAAGGTGAGATAAAACTTTTTCAGCATCTTTAGGAATGTCATTCAAAGTAGAAAGTTTTAGTTTAGCCATTGACGTAGGTCCAAGACCTGCAGGTTCATTTCCGATTACCTCACGTAATTGGTAGGGCAATCGCAGGCCTTCATCGGATGGATACAAAAGGCCCATTGAGATCAGGAATGGAATTACTTCTAGTGCTGCTTTTTCGGTGACTGCGACAATATCTTTTTCTCGGAGCGGTTCATCAAGAGCAGCACAGGCTTCAAGAACTTGGAACTGCCACTTATTGAGTGAATCTATGGCACGCGCCAAACTTGGTGCGGATGTTGCACGCACTGCAAGCGAGGCAATATCAGGTGGAACTGGAGTTATGAGATCGGGACGTGCAGAAAAAAGCGCAAGCAATGCCTCATCGTCGACATTGCGTAAGTGGTCGGTGAATGAGCGCTTTTCCATAACTTGCCTACATTACTGGCAAGTGCGTGCTTCTGTGTAATCGAGACGGTTTTAATCTCGCTTTGCGCGTGGCGTTAGCCAAGTAGCCAAGGCAGCAATTCGGATAACAATTGGGGAAAATGCTTTTGTAAATATTCGTGCGCGCCTAAAATCGTGAATTGGCCACCCTTCTGCCATTGCGCGAATTCCGAGAATTGCATCAGGATTGATTGCACATGGATGACCAACTGCTAATAAAAGTGGAAGATCATTGTGGCTATCTGAATATGAATAACAATTCTCTAGTACAAAGCCTTTTTCAATTGCTAGCTTCTCAATGGCTTTAGCTTTTTCTTTTCCGTGAAGTAATTCTCCAAGCATGGCTCCTGTGTAGGTGCCATCTTTTACTTCAGCCCGACTTCCAAGCGCTCCAGTAAATCCCAATCTCTTCGCGATAAGAATCGCCATGTCTTCAGGAGCTGCCGTAACAAGCCAGACTTCTTCACCATTTCGCAAATGATTTTCCGCAATATCAATAGTTCCTTGCCACATTTTAGGTGAGACATATTCATCATAAATATCTTGTGCAATCGCTTCAATATCTTTCACTGAATGGCCGCCGATAAAATCGGTTGCAGCATCCTGAAATCTTTTTATCTCTTCGCTATTTTCTTTACCGGTCAATCGAAAGCGCAAATTTGCAAGCACGAACCTTGAAATATCCCCTTTGGTGAAGAAGCCTCGTTGATACATGCCTCGACCCAAGAAGTAGAGGCTAGATCCGCGTATCAGCGTGTTATCGACATCAAAAAAGGCTGCTCGTTTCTGCGTGAGTGCCATGTCACTACCTTATCGATAAGGGCTCAGATTGGACGCTTTATGCTTATCCAATGAGCAGCACTGTCCATGTAATTCGTCATGGTGAAGTTGAGAATCCGCAGAAGATTCTTTATGGGCGCCAACTTGGTTGGAAGCTCTCTTCACGTGGTCAAGAAATGGCAGAAGTAATTGGTGAATGGTCAAAGACAATTAATTTAGGCGCTCTACATGTATCACCTCTACAACGAGCACAAGAGACCGCTGCTCCAATTGTCAAGGCGCACAATATTTCAATAACAACTGACGAAAGATTAATCGAGGCAGCAAATATTTTTGAAGGAAAATCTTTCGAATTAGGTAGTGGAGTTCTCAAACACCCATCATCATGGCGTCATCTCTATAACCCTTGGAAACCATCATGGGGTGAGCCATATATTGAGATTATCAATCGCATGCTTCCTGCTGTCTTTGCAGCCAAAGAGGCGGCAAATGGTAAAGATGCAATATGTGTTTCACATCAGCTACCAATATGGATTTTGCGAAGTGCAATAGAAAATCGCCATCTTATTCATGATCCACGAAAGCGTGAATGCACATTAGCTTCTGTAACAAGTATCCATTTTGATGATGATGGAATTATTAGCGGTACTTCATATTCGGAACCTGCGCGGCATTTGTTGCCAGCGAAAAAATAATGCTAAAAAAGCTTCTAGCCGTTGTCGTCACATCAGCTTTTATACTTACTGGTTGTGGCGGTGGAGGTACTTCATCGGCTCAAAAGAGTTTTATCTCAGGTGATGGCAACATAACTTTCATTGAGCAATCGCAGCGCCAATTAGCCCCGAAGCTCTCAGGGATGACGCTAAAGGGAGTGAATTATTCATTACCTGGCAACTCCATTGCCGTCATTAATGTCTGGGCCTCATGGTGTGCACCATGTCGTGCTGAAGCACCAACTCTTGCAGCACTCTCACAAAAATATAACAAAGTAGCTTTTGTTGGAATATTGACACGTGATAATCCAGTGAGCGCCGAAGCATTTGAAAGAAGATTTGCGCTGCCCTATCCAACACTAATAGATGATTCGGTATTGATTGGATTTAGAAAAACCTTACCTGCAAATGCCATTCCATCAACTGTTGTTATCGATAAAAATGGAAAAGTAGCGGGACGAATTTCGGGTGAGATAACAGTTGCATCGCTGAGCACGCTGATTGAAAAAGTGAGTGCGGAATGAAGGAATTTATAGTCTCGCAATTATTAGATGGTTTTCTTTTAGCAGCATTCCCAATCGCCTTTATCGCTGGCTTGATTTCATTTCTTTCACCATGCGTTCTTCCGCTTGTGCCAGGGTATCTTTCATTTGCGGCTGGTTTCTCCAAGAGTCGCGGCAAAGTCTTACTTGGTTCTTTGCTATTCGTACTGGGATTTTCTTTTGTCTTTATTTCTTACGGAATTCTTTTTGGTGGAATCGGTTCAACTCTTGCAGTACATGAGGTAGGAATAACGCGAGTATTAGGTTTCTTTACTATCGCACTCGGAATAGTTTTCTTGGGAGTGTTCCCTATGGCTCCAACTATTAGGCCGCGGATGAATACAACGGGTGGACTCATTGGTGCACCACTATTGGGATTTCTATTTGGAATCGGATGGACACCATGTATTGGTCCGGCACTAGCGACAGTTCAAACTCTGGCTTTCCAAGAGTCTAGTGCGCTGCGTGGTGCAATTCTTTCCTTTGGTTATTGTTTAGGTCTTGGATTGCCATTCATACTCTCTGGACTTTTTCTGGATAAATCAGAAAGACTGCGAAAATTATTAGTACGTCGTGGAAATTTAGTAACAATTATTGGTGGAATATTTCTCATCTGTATTGGTATTTTGCAAGTAGCAGGCGTGTGGAGCGATGTAATGAATTCATTGCGTTCATTGATGAGTGATTATGTGCCGGTGATCTAATGACAAACGAAATTGAAATACCTGAACTAGGCGCTCTGGGCTTATTTCGTTACAGTTGGCGCCAGCTCACAAGCATGCGTACTGCGCTCATACTTTTATTGATGTTGGGTGTTGCATCCATCCCGGGTTCTTTGATTCCGCAAAGAGATCAAAACCCAATGAAAGTCACTCAGTATTTTACGAATTCTCCAGGTGCGGCTAGATGGATGGATCGTTTCTCACTATTTGATGTCTATGGTTCACCATGGTTTAGTGCAATCTATATATTGCTATTTATTTCACTTATCGGTTGCGTACTTCCGCGCTCTATCGAACATTTTCATGCGGCACGCGCTCTACCTCCTGTGACGCCAAAGAATCTTCAACGGATGGAGTTCTATAACACTTGGGACTCGAATGGCAGTGAATTAGATCGTGCCCATTCATGGTTGAAGTCAAGTCATTTTCGAATTCTAAAAACTGATAATTCGATTTCAGCTGAGAAGGGTTTTACTCGTGAAACCGGCAATCTTTTCTTCCATCTCTCCCTTATTTTAATTCTAGTAGGAGTTGGATTTGGATCCTTGTTTGGCATGCGCGGAGAAGCGATTGTCAATGTAGGAGAGCGCTTTATAAATGTACCCACAACCTATGACTCGCTCACTTTTGGTAAATTATTTAGTGAAAAAGATTTACCACCATTCGTTATTACCGTTGATAAATTTGTAGCAAAATATAATCCTGTGACAAATATGCCAGAGGATTACACTTTATGGGTTACAGAAGTTGAAAAGCCTGGGGCCCCTGCAGTCAAGAAGATCATCAAGGTTAATCACCCGCTGACTTTTGGTAGTACAAATGTTTATCTGCAAGCAAATGGTTACTCACCAATCGTTACAGTAAGAGATAAAGCTGGAAATGTAGCCTTGCAAGGTCCAATTCCATTTTTACCGCAGGATGGCAACCTTCGTTCAATTGGTGCAATCAAAGTGCCTGATGCGAAACCACAGATTGGTTTCGTAGCTTCATTCCTACCAACTCAAGCCCGTGATGCGCTTCGTGGTGGAATAAGTGTCTTTCCAGAAGCGCTCGATCCAAAACTTTTATTTTCCGTTTGGCGAGGCGATCTAGCGTTAGATAAAGGAATCCCACAATCTGTTTATCGGATAGATACTTCTAAGATGGAAAGAATTGGCCTGCATTCACTCAAGCCAGGTGAAACATTTTTTTACGATGGGGGCTCCATCACATTTGAAGGAATTGTGCCGTGGGTAAATTTGCAAGTGGTTCGAGATCCCGGAAAGACCTACGCACTTCTTGGCGGTATTGTTGCCATCCTAGGTTTACTTGCTTCACTCTTTACTCGTAGGCGACGAATATGGATTCGCATAAACGATGACGGAAGAGTTGAAGTTGCAGGCTTAGCAAAGAATGCAGCACCAGGACTCGAAGAAGAGATTAAAAAGTTATTTAGATTATTGAACGGGGAGAAATAGTGTCACAAACGTGGGCTTACATTTCTAATTATTGTATTTATTCGGCGATGGCCGTTTATACCCTTTCATTCTTTGCGCATGCATATGAAACCGCATGGGCAGTTCGTTCTCCTCAAAGTGAAGAAGCATCCAGCGCTAATTTGCTGACTAAAACTTTGGATTACACACGCACAGAAAAAGTTGCTCGTATCGCGACTGCAATGATGATTCTTGGCTTTCTTCTTCTCTTTGCCGGTGTTATTGCTCGCGGACTATCTGCCCATCGCGTTCCTTGGGGAAATATGTATGAGTTTTCTATTACCGGTGCATTGGCATTTACCGGCGCTTATTTAGGTGCACTTCGTAAATATGATTTGCGTTGGCTCGGCTTACTCGTCTCAATTGCTGTACTACTCACTTTAGGAACTGCAGTCGCAGTCCTTTATCGACCAAGCGCTCCTCTTGTACCTGCACTGAAATCGACATGGTTAGTCATACATGTTTCTGCTGCGATTATTTCAGGTGGAGTCTTTCTACTTGCCAATGTTATTGCCGCTGCATATTTATATTTGGATTCGATGGAGAGCAAAGGCCCACGTTCTGCTTGGGCGCAACGTTTGCCTTCACTTGAAGTTTTAGATCAACTCTCATATCGACTTGTTGCATTCGTTTTTCCATTATGGACTTTTGCAGTAATTGCAGGTGCCATATGGGCAGAGAGTGCGTGGGGACGATATTGGGGTTGGGATCCTAAAGAGACTTGGGCTTTTATTACATGGGTTGCATATGCAGCTTATTTACATGCCCGTGTAACGATTGGCTGGCGTGGTCGCAGAGCTGCATGGCTATGTTTATTTGCAGGTTCTACATTCTTGTTCAACTACATATACGTAAATATTTATGGAACTGGTAAGCACACCTACTCAGGTTTATAAATTAAATTTTACGTAAGAAATCTGGATCATCATCCGGTGGCAAGATACGGCGCTTTGGTCCGCCCCCAAGTCCTGGACGCTTTGGTCGACCAGCAACCCAATAAGCAATTGGTCCAAGAGTTCCGATGAGAATAATGATGAGTATCCATCCCCACTTTGGAAGATTTCTTATTTGCGATTCGTCGGTACGCGCACAGTCAACAAGTGTGTAGATTGAAAAACCCACAAGTATCAAGGGGAGTAAGAAGCGAATCATGAGAAGAGTCTAACGCTCTTTAGCGCGCTAACAATGCAATTGAAAAAAGTAGCGCAAATAGCAATTGCAACTTCCCAGTGGCACCAAGGAGTGGAATAAGTTCCTTACCTTGAGCGCCCTTGAGTACTAAACGGATAACGCGCACACTCAATGGCAGGACAAGAAGAGTAAGAGCGCCCCAAGGAAGTGTGGTTGCTAAAGCCGCTACATGTGCCGAAATAATTAGAAGTACAAAGAAAATTCTGGCCCGATGATCCCCAAGACGGACGGCAAGAGTTCTCTTTCCGACTAAGAAATCTTTTTCTCGATCACGAATATTATTGACTGCCAAAATTGCACAAGCCAAGGCACCAATCGGGATAGCAGCAAGAGCGCTTTGAAAAGTTATTTTTTCACTTTGAACATAGAAAGTTCCTATTGTTGCAACTAAGCCAAAGAATATAAAAACCGAAATTTCACCAAAGCCACTGTAACCATATGGATTTTCTCCACCGGTATACCCCCATGCAGCCAGAATTGCGATTGCTCCAATGAGAATTATCCACCATGAAGTTTGGGCAGCAAGAATTAATCCGATGATTGCACCAAATAAAAATGAAATATAAGCAGCACGTTTTACTGCCTTTGGGGTCGCAAGACCACTAGCCGTAAGTCGAATTGGCCCAACTCGATCTGTATCAGTTCCACGAATTCCATCAGAATAATCGTTTGCATAATTGACACCGATTTGCAGACTCAAACTTACGAGCAGTGCGAGGAGGGCACGGGATAAATTCTTACTATCTGCCGCAAGCGCGCTACCAACTAATACGGGTGCAATTGCCGCCGGCAAAGTGCGCGGGCGCGCCCCCAGAATCCATTTATTCATAATGAAGTAATTCTAGGAGTGCAGAACGATTGACTTTACCAATTCCAATGTATGGAATCTGCGCAATTTTATGAATCTTTTTTGGCTTAGCAGCAACACCAAGCTTTTCTTCTAATGCTTTAGATAATTGCGCGCTATCTACTTCTCCAACAATTGCAATATGAAGCGCCTGTCCCCATTCAAGATCGTGAACCGCAAAAGCAGCACATTGATTATTTGGAAAATGAGTAGCTAATAATTCTTCGATAGCCGTGATTGATATATTTTCCCCCCCACTAATGATTACTTCATCGGCTCGACCTTGAACATAAAGAATGCCATTCTTAATTTCACCCAAATCTTGTGTCGTGAACCAAGTTCCATCAAAAGAATTATCTTTGGAATTGAGATAACCAGAGGCAAGGGTTTTTCCAGATATTCGAATATACGAATCCTGATTGATTTCAATCGAGACCCCATCGAGTGGTTGTCCGTCATAGACACATCCACCAGATGTCTCACTCATCCCATAAGTTGTCACCACATTAATTTTATGACTCAATGCAAGGTCTTGCAGTTGAGGCGAAAGATGAGCGCCTCCAACCAGAACTGCTTTTGTTGCTTGCAGATGACGAAGTAATCTTTCATCACCATGTAAAGCTCTGTATAGCTGCGTTGGAACAATTGCGGTGTAAGTAGCTTTTGGAAATTCACCGTCAAAATTTCGTAAATCCAATGGCACTGTTCCTAATTCGAGTGAACGAATAATTACATTTACTGCTGCAATATGTGTCAGCGGAAGCAGAAGTGACCACAGCTCACCCTGTTTAGCATCTAGAAATTTATTGGATGCTTGTGCAGATGCAATAACAGCCTTGGCGGTCAATGCAACCTCTTTAGATATTCCGGTACTGCCCGTTGTTGCGACTATGAATGCAATATCTGCTGGTGCGTGAATTGATGCAACTGTCCCGAAAGCAAGTGCTGGTCCAGTTCCCGAGATGGCAGTTGCAATCTTGCCCATAATTTCGGCAAGGGGCTCTTCCGAGCCTACGAGGCTCACTTCTCGTTGTGACTTCATATCCATTGCCGTCGTAGGCTATCGCTAGCAACGAAGATGGAGGAAATATGAGCAGACCGATCAAGCGTGATTTTGGCAGCCGAGAGATTCCGCAATGGAAGAGCGCTCCTGGAGCTGATGCATTTACCGATGTGAAATATGAAATCGGTGATGGAATCGCCAAAATAACAATCAATCGACCTTCAGTTCGCAATGCCTTTAGACCGCAAACTATTATCGAATTGCAATCTGCATTCTCACTTGCTCGTGATAATGAAGAAGTCGGCGTCATTATTTTTACTGGCGAAGGAACAGAAGCATTCTGTTCAGGCGGCGACATTAGTGTTCGCGGTGACGATGGATATCTTGGCGATGATTCACTTGCTAAAAAAGGAATCGGACGTCTCAATGTTTTAGATCTACAAGTTCAAATTCGTCGCACACCAAAACCTGTTGTTGCAATGGTTGCAGGATGGGCAATTGGCGGCGGTCATGTATTACATGTTGTTTGTGACTTAACAATTGCAGCCGATAACGCACTCTTTGGTCAAACTGGTCCAATGGTTGGTTCATTCGATGGTGGATACGGCTCTGGATTACTTGCAGCAAGTGTTGGACAAAAGAAAGCTCGCGAAATTTGGTTTATGACTCGCTCATATGATGCAAAAGAAGCGCTCGCGATGGGTCTTGTAAATACAGTCGTGCCTATCGCCGAACTTGAAGCAGAGACAGTTTCATGGTGTCGAGAAATGTTACGTAACTCTCCACTAGCTCTTAGATTGCTCAAAGCGAGTTTGAATGCAGCAGATGATGGATTAGCCGGTGTTCAACAACTTGCCGGTGATGCAACCCTTCTTTTTTATATGACAGAAGAGGGACAAGAAGGACGTGATGCTTATAAAGAGCGCCGCGAACCTGATTTCAAGAAATTCCCAAAGCGTCCCTAATAAATGTTGCAAGAACTCTTCTCCACAATGCGCGTCATCGCATTGCCAACAAAGACTAATTTCCGCGGGATAAATATTCGGGAAGTTGCACTTTTTGAAGGCGAATGCGGCTGGGGAGAATTCTCGCCATTTCTTGAGTACGGATATGCAGAATGCGCACCATGGTTGATGTGCGCAATTGAGGCTGCAACAATGCCTCGCCCACAGATGTATCGAAACTCCATAAAAGTCAATGGAACAATTCCTGCACTCAATGACCCATCAGATATCGAGAGAATTGTTAGCTCTTTTCCTGGCGTAGAAACTTTTAAAGTAAAAGTCGGTGAAAATCTTTTAGAAGATATCGCTCGTCTTGCGCGCGTTAGAGCGTTACGACCTCATGCGAAATTACGTATCGATGTCAATGGCAATTGGGATGTTGCAACTGCAGTTACAAATTTGCGAGCAATCTACGAAAATATTGGCCCACTCGAATACGTCGAGCAGCCTTGTGCCACGATAGAAGAGTTGCGCGAGTTAAAGGGAAAACTAAAGCTAGATATAAAAATTGCTGGAGATGAAGTGTTGCGTAAAGCAGCCGACCCTTTCGCAGTTGATCTTGCAGGCGCGGTCGATATTCTGATGCTCAAAGTTCAACCACTAGGTGGCATTGTGCGCGCGCATGCATTGGCACAACATCACAATCTTCCAGTAGTTGTCTCGAGTGCGCTAGAAAGCGCAGTCGGGATAAATTATGGATTAATTCTGGCTGCATCTTTTCCTGAAATAAAATTTGATTGTGGACTTGGAACCGGATCGCTACTCAGTGCAAATGTTGCGCAATTACCTATCGTTAACGGTGAAATTGAAATAACAGATTTCGAGCCTGACTTCAGTCGTTATGAGGTGGCACCCGAACGCTTTGAATGGTGGAAGAATCGTGTCATGAACACTGCGGAGCACTTGGCATGAATACCTCCACTTCTCTTGCACGCGTACTAGTACGACAAATGATTGAAGCAGGAATCACAGATGCTGTCATTTCTCCAGGTTCGCGCAATGCCCCCCTTTCATTAGCACTTGTTGCTGCCGAAGAAAGAGGATTGATTACCCTACATATTCGCATTGATGAACGAACCGCTGCATTTTTTGCACTTGGCCTTATAAAAGCCACGAAGCGACCAGTCCCCATTATTTGTACAAGTGGAACTGCTGTAGCCAATTACCATCCAGCTATTCTTGAAGCATCACACACGAATCAGCCTTTATTGGTACTTACAGCTGACCGTCCTGCGATGCTTCGCCGTACAGGTGCAAATCAAACAACAGAACAAGCACGCATATTTGGAAAAGCTGTTCGTTATTTTGCAGATGTTGATGGTCCTGTTTTTCC
>CANFXM010000003.1 GCA_947451045.1 Actinomycetota bacterium
AGTTGTTTCTTTACATGTGAGGTTACTGCTTCGATTTCGCGCTCTGATACATATGCACCTTGGATACGAATCGCTCGGCTAGCGCCCATAGGAATAAATAAACCATCGCCTTGGCCTACAAGTTTTTCGGCACCGGGGCTATCTAAAATAACTCGACTATCTGCAAGTGAACTTGTTGCAAATGAGAGACGTGAAGGAACGTTGGCTTTAATCAAACCTGTCACTACATCAACAGATGGTCGCTGCGTTGCAAGAACTAAGTGAATACCAGCTGATCGTGCTAACTGAGTTATACGAACAACTGATTCTTCAACCTCTTTCGCCGCAACCATCATGAGGTCTGCAAGTTCGTCGATGATAATAAGTAAATATGGATACGGTTCAACTGTTCGATCACTCCCTGGGGGAACCGTTACCTTTCCTGCTCGAACAGCTTTGTTGAAATCATCGATATGCCTAAAGCCAAATGTCGAAAGATCTTCGTAACGCAAATCCATTTCGCGCACTACCCACGTAAGGGCATCTGATGCCTTCTTGGGGTTAGTAATAATCGGTGTTATCAAATGCGGAATACCTTCATATGCAGTCAGTTCAACACGTTTTGGATCAATGAGAACTAAACGAACTTCATCGGGAGTTGCCCGCATCAAAATCGATGTGATCATCGCATTGATCATGGAAGATTTTCCTGCACCTGTTGCACCTGCAACTAATAGGTGTGGCATTTTTGCCAAATTTGCACAAACAAAATTTCCTTCTACATCTTTACCAAGTGCTACCAACATTGGGTGATGATCTTGGCCTGCAACACTTGAGCGCATAACATCGCCGAGAGCGACGATTTCACGGTCAGCATTGGGAATTTCAATTCCAACCGCTGACTTACCTGGAATAGGTGAAAGAATTCGTACATCTCCACTAGCTACTGCGTATGAAATATTCTTGGCCAGCGCAGTGATGCGCTCAACCTTTACGGCATTTCCAAGTTCTACTTCATAGCGAGTAACGGTTGGGCCACGCATAAATCCCGTTACTTGCGCATCAATTTCAAATTGTGCAAATACCTCTGTTAGGGCAGCAACGACAACTTCATTGGCCTTGCTCTTAGCTTTTGCAGCAGGGCCTGCGCGCAGTAAATCTTGAGGCGGAAGTTCATAATTACTATCGGGTGATAATAATAATTGCTCTGGACGTTTGCCTTCGGTTGAAGGTGCAACAAGTGGCGTGACTGGAACTGGAACGGTGAACTCTTCATCAAATGTTGCTTCGTCGAGTTCTTCCTCTTCTTCTGGTTCTGGTTCATTCCACGCAGCCACAACTGGAGTTTCAAATGGTGGCGTGTCAGTAATTTCAAAGTCTTCGCCCCGCTCTGCGCGTTCAGGACGCTTTGACCACAACCAGCGTGAAAGATTTGAGATTCTCGTAAATACTTCTGAAACTGGAGTTGCAGTAACAACGAGTAGACCAAAAATGAAAATAATTATGAGTACTGGATAGGTCAGCAAAGAAGTCATGAGGGCAACCAAAGGCGTACTCACTCCATATCCAAGCCAGCCTCCACCATGTCTCATTGCGGTTGCGCCGGTGCCAACGGAACCATTGAGTAAATGTGCAATTCCCGTGGCGCTAATTAATAATGCAAAAGTGCCAACAATTATTCGCCCGGTGGCTTTCTTTTCATCAGGGGATCGAAATAACCTCAGTGCAAAATAAATAAGGACAACGGGCATAAAGAAACCGATGCGCCCGAATGCACCGTAAACAAAAGAATAAAGTGTGCGACCTACAAAGTTATCTGCTCGAAACCATGTTCCAGCAGTTGCTGTGAGTGCCAAAATAAGTAGGAGAAAAGCAACACCGTCGCGTTGATGTGCCGGATCTAAATCACGAGCTCTCCTGGCTAAGAAGCGAACCGCTCCCCCAAGTGTGCGAGCAAAAAATTTCCAAATAGCAGCCAGCCCTCTGCCTAATGCAGAAGCGACGCCTGATTTTTTTGCTTTTTTACTCTTGGCCACACCGGCAATAATAATTGTTTACTAATTGCGCAATGGCTAGGCGCGCCGTTGAAACTAGACCTCAATAACTACAGGCACAATCATTGGGCGACGACGATGTGTTGTGCCAACCCATTCACCAATAGTTTTACGAACTATTTGAGAAAGTTGATGAGTCCCATTTATTCCTTCAGTAACTGCGCGTGCAAGAGCTTTTTCAATCTTGAGTTTTACTTCATCGAATAGCGCTTCATCTTGGGCAAATCCACGTGCATGAATGTCAGGGCCAGCTATTATTTTTCCACTTTGAGATTCAATAACGACAACACAAGAAATAAATCCTTCTTCTCCAAGAATGCGGCGATCTTTTAGTGAACTCTCGGTAATGTCACCAATGCTCTGTCCATCAACATAAACAAATCCGCATGGAACCGAACCAACAACAGATACCTCGTGATTTATAAGATCTACAACAACCCCATTTTCAATAATGAGAGCATGTTCGCGAGGAACACCTGCAGAGATTGCGATTTCTGCATTGGCTGTGAGATGGCGCCATTCACCATGAACAGGTAGGACATAGCGGGGTTTAACAATGTTGTAGCAATACAAGAGTTCACCCGCAGCTGCGTGACCAGAGACATGCACCATTGCATTTGCTTTGTGTACAACTTTGGCACCAAAGCGAATGAGCTCATTGATAACTCTAAATACTGAATTCTCATTGCCGGGAATAAGTGACGAAGCGAGAATGACAGTATCTCCTGCGCCTACCCGAATTTGATGGTCGCCATTTGCCATACGAGAAAGCGCCGCCATTGGCTCGCCTTGCGAACCAGTACAAATCAAAACAACATTGTCATCATAGAGATCGAGTTCTTTTACATCTATCAATAATCCTGAAGGAATTGTCAGGTATCCCATATCTTCAGCAATCTTCATATTGCGCACCATTGAGCGACCTATAAATACAACTTTGCGATCGTGCTTTGCAGCAATATCAATTACTTGTTGCACTCTGTGCACATGTGAAGAAAATGAAGCGACGATAACGCGACGCTTGGTTGCTCCGATAACGCGATTGAGCGCAGGCATAATTTCGCGCTCTGATGGAGTAAATCCTGGAATATCTGCATTCGTGGAATCGACGAGGAAAAGATCGACACCTTCTTCACCGAGGCGGGCAAAAGTTCGCAAATCAGTAATTCGACCGTCAAGTGGTAATTGATCCATCTTGAAATCGCCAGTATGCAAAACGGTTCCAGCATCGGTGTGAATTGCAACTGCGAGTGCATCAGGAATTGAGTGATTGACCGCAACAAACTCAAGTTCAAATGCACCAACATCTTCGCGCATTCCTTCTTTCACTTCGCGAGTAAGAGGTGTAATGCGATGTTCTTTGAGTTTGGCGGTAATGAGTGCCAAGGTCAACGCTGATCCATACAGTGGAATATCTCCTCGCTCGCGAAGTAGATATGGAACTGCACCAATGTGATCCTCATGGCCATGTGTAAGAAAAATTGCAATAACATCATTGAGACGTTCACGAATGTAGGAGAAATCAGGCAAAATCAAATCAATACCAGGTTGATTTTCTTCAGGAAAAAGCACACCACAATCGACGATGAGTAACTTTTTCTTGTATTCAAAGACAGTCATGTTGCGACCGATCTCGGCTAAACCTCCAAGTGCGACAATGCGCAATCCACCATCTACTAGAGGTGGGGGCGTTCCGAGTTCTGGATGAGGATGGGTCATTAGGAAATTGCTACGCCACCAGCGCGTAGATCTTCACGCAACTGTGCAATTTGTGCACTCGTTGCATCAACTAAAGGTAGGCGCGTATGGCCACCAGGTAATCCCATTAATGTCAGTGCCGCCTTTGTCATGATTGCACCTTGAGTTCTAAAAGTTCCAGTAAATACTGGAAGTAACTGCTGATGAATCTCAAGTGCCCGCGCAGTATTGCCAGCAAACCACGAAGTGAGCATCTCTTTGAGTTCATTTCCAACTGTGTGACCGCATACAGATACAATGCCAACTGCACCGACAGAGAGCAACGGAAGGTTGAGGATGTCATCACCAGAATAGACAGGAATTCCGCAACGCTTAATTACCCACGATGTCGCCGCTACATTTCCTTTTGCATCTTTGAGAGCAACAATTTGTGGATGCTCAAAGAGTCTCACAATTGTGTCTGATTCAATTTCAACACCTGTGCGACCAGGAATGTCGTAGAGCATCATTGGCAAACCTGTTGCATTGGCCATTGCTAAAAAGTGAGCTTCAATTCCTGCTTGCGGAGGTTTGTTGTAATAGGGAGTGACAACCAAGATTCCATCAGCTCCAGCTGCTTCCGAACGCTTTGCTTGATTGATTGAATAATCGGTTTCATTATCGCCAGCACCTGAAATGACCTTGATATTAGCTCCAACTACTTTCTTTACAACTTTGATGATCTCTTCCTTCTCGGAAGATTTTGTCGTTGGTGCTTCACCTGTTGTTCCATTGACGACGATTCCATCATGACCATGTTTTACTAAATGATCAGCGATTGTCTCGACGCCATTCCAATCAATTGCCCCATCTTTTGTAAATGGAGTAACCATTGCGGTCAACATTCGACCAAAAGGCGCTGGGGTACTCATGCGCCTAACTCTACCCGTTTTATGGCGCTATTCGTCCCGATTTTTCAAAGGCGCCGTATGTAAGTGGCATTAGCCGTGCGAATTCTGCCTCCATTTTTTCAGCAACCATCTCAATTTCGCGTTGAGGGTAACTTGGAAAATGTGATCCTTCGCGTGATGTACGAAGTGATAAAAAGTTCATGAGTGCACGCGCATTCATCGTTACATACATCGAGGAATAGAGTCCAACTGGCAAAACTACTCGAGCAACTTCGCGCGCGATTCCTTGATCAAGCATCACTTTGTATTGCTCGTAGGCAACAGTGTATGCACTCTTCATCGCTGCGACTGAAATTTTGAACTGTTCTGGCGTTCCATCGACAAATGTGTAGGCACCTGTTTTTCCTACTTGAATAAGTTTACGATTTTCATCAGGTACATAAAAAACTGGATTTAATTCGCGATAACGACCGCTCTCTTCATTGTATGAAGCAATTCGATGGCGCATGAATTCGCGGAAAACAAATATGGGAGCAGAAACAAAAAATGTCATCGAAGTATGTTCAAATGGTGAACCGTGGCGTTCGCGCGCTAGATAGTTGATCAACCCAGCTGATTTGGCTGGGTCTTGACCAATCTCATCCATAGATTGCTCACCCGCAGTAGATACTCGCGCAGCCCAAATAACATCGGCATCACTTGCACTAGATTTGACGAGCTCTACAGTTACATCACTTCTAAATACGATTTCATCAGACATATCGAGACCCTATCTATATGAGCTCCCCCGATAATGGATATCTACGGCAGAATAGGCGCGTGTCCAAAGTTGCTTCCACCACAGTGCGAGATTCCTTCAGCGTTTCACTCACTGTCGGTGCCTACGGTGTGGCATTTGGGGCCGCATCGGTGGCAAATGGATTTAGCGTTCTGCAGAGTTGCCTGCTCTCACTACTTACCTTTTCGGGCGCCTCACAATTTGCAGTCGTTGGCGTTATGGGCGCTGGTGGAAATCCAATCAGTGCCATTGCAACTGCATCTCTACTTGGTGTTCGCAATGGACTCTACGGTGTCATCATGGCGCCGCGTTTGAAAGTGCGCGGAATCAAAAGAATTGTTGCTGCGCAAATAACAATCGATGAATCAACTGGTGTAGCGCTCAATCAAGAAAGTCGCGGCGCAGATGCAATGCGCCACGGTTTCTATCTCACTGGCTTTGGTGTTTTTATTTTTTGGAATCTCTTCACTCTTGCAGGTGCACTTGGTGCCCAAGCTATGGGTGACATACGTGCATGGGGCTTGGATGCTGCTGTTCCTGCTGCATTTCTAGGGTTAGTGTGGCCACGACTTCTTACGCATCGAGATCGCATCATTGCAATATCGGCAGTCGCCCTCGCTCTCGCTCTGACACCAATACTTCCTGCAGGACTACCGATTATTGCAACAGCCTTTATAGCAATTGCTGTGGGGTTTCGACCATGAGTGCACTATGGATAGCAACAATTGGCACAAGCGTTATTGCATTCTTGCTCAAATATTCTGGTCATTCCATACCTGAACGATTTTTATCTAATCCAAAAATTCAACGTATTAATGCACTCATTCCTATTGCGCTATTGAGTGCACTAGTAGCAGTACAAACCATTAGCGAAAAAAGTAAGTTGATAATCGATCACAGACTTGCAGGTGTAGGTGTAGCAATTATTGCCCTGTTACTGAAAGCGCCTTTTCCAGTTGTAGTTCTCTCTGCTGCTTGTACGTCAGCGGCAATATATAACTGGTTCTAAATAAGTGAAAGCGACTTCAATTTAGCTTTCAAATCATTATCGGATGGCTCAGTTAGATGAGTTCCATCAGAGAAAACAATAACGGGAATTGATTGTGCTCCCCCATTTATTTCTTTGACTTTGTCGGCAGCACTTAAATCATGCTCGACATCAACCAATGTATATTCGACATTGAGCTCTGCAAGTAATCTCTTTGAGCGACGACAATCCCCACACCAGTCAGCACCATAGAGTGTGATTTGATCTTTACTCATGTCATAACTCCCTTACATAAATTTATCGAGGCCATGAGTTAGGCCGCGATGTTTGATAACGCTTCGTACTCCAAGAATAACTCCTGGCATAAATCCTGCCCGATCTAGGGAATCATGACGAATAGTGAGAGTCTCACCGAGTCCACCCAAAATTACTTCTTGATGTGCAACGAGTCCGCGAGCACGAATTGAGTGCACTGGTATATCTCCAATGATGCTTCCACGAGCGCCATCTAGCGCCGTTGTTGTTGCATCTGGCATCGGCGCAAGGCCTGCATCTTTTCGGGCTTGTGTCATCAATTCGGCAGTGCGTGCTGCGGTGCCACTTGGGGCATCAACTTTTTCTGGGTGATGTAGTTCAATAATTTCGGCTGATTCAAAATACCGGGCAGCCTTTTGCGCAAACTCCATCATCAGTACCGCGCCTATTGCAAAGTTTGGGGCAATAAGCAGGCCAACTTTTGGATGAGCGTCTAATAATTTCTTTACGTGCGCGATACGTGCGTCATCAAAACCAGTAGTGCCAACTACTGCATGGATATCGTGAGTGATAAGGAACTCAAGGTTTGCCATGACGCTATCGGGGGTGGTGAAATCAACAACTACCTCTGCTTTATTTGTCACAAGAGCATCAAGTGAATCGCCAAGATCAAGGGCAGCTACTAATTCACAATCAGTAGCTTCATTGATTGCACGTACAACTTGTGCACCCATACGGCCTCGAGCACCAAGGACTCCAACTTTAATCATTAGTGCGCTCCTTTCGCCAAAACTTTCTCAAACTTTGACTCACTTTTGAATGGTCCTACAAGTGCAAGAGTAGGCGTTTTAGTCAGATACTCGCTGGCAATTGCTTTGATGTCTGCCTCATTTACGCGTGCTACTGAGGTAAGAATCTCATCGAAACTCATAATTGAGCCGTAGACAATTTCGCTCTTGCCGATTCGACTCATGCGCGCACCCGAATCTTCTTGACTCAAAACTAGTGAGCCACGAACGGCACCCTTGGCGCGTTCAATCTCTTCGAAGTTCATTCCGTTAACTGCAACATCGGCAAGGACTTCACGAATAATTTCAACGACTTCAATTGCTTTAGATGGGTTACATCCGGCATAAAAACCGATCTGTCCAGAGCCAGCAAATTGTTGTGTGTACGCGTAAACAGAATATGCAAGACCACGCTTTTCGCGAATTTCTTGAAATAGTCGCGATGACATTCCACCACCGAGTGCTGCAGAGAGAACTCCCATTGCAAAGCGGCGGTTATCAGTGCGCGTTACGCCTTCCATGCCATAGAACATATGTGCTTGTTCACTTGGGCGATGAATAAGGCCAACACTTCCCTGTTTAGCACGTTTGATTGGTGTGTTCTCTCGAACAACTGGTGCACCTTGAACATCTAAGAAGTTATCTCGCGAGAGTGCCTCTTCAACCATTGCAACTACACGCTTATGTTTTATATTTCCGGCAACAGATACGACGATATCTTGAGGAAGATATTTCTTCTTGTAATAGTTGAAAACATTAGCGCGAGTCATATTATTCATTGATTTGATTGTGCCAAGTATGTGACGTCCTAAGGCTGTATCTCCATAATATGTTTCGGCATATAGATCATGAACTAGATCGCTGGGATCATCATCGCGCATTGCAATTTCTTCTAAAACTACTTTGCGCTCTGCATCAACATCAAGGGCGGTAATGATGGAGGAGGTAATTAGATCTGAAATTACATCAACAGCCATTGGTAAATCTGTATCGATGACGCGTGCATAAAAGCAGGTGTATTCCTTGCTTGTAAATGCATTCATCTCGCCACCGACTGATTCAATAGCTGAAGAAATTTCTAGAGCGTTGCGACGTGTGGTTCCTTTGAACAATAAATGCTCTAGAAAATGAGAAGCCCCAGCAGTTGCCGGGGTTTCATCACGCGAACCAACATTGACCCAGATACCGATTGCGGCGCTGCGTACCGAAGAAACTTCTTCAGTAACGATACGCAGACCGCTAGGTAAAACTGTGCGACGAACGCTCAATTATTTATTCTCCTGCTGCAGGAACGGTGCCATCTTCAAGAACTGGTACCAATGAAAGCTTGCCCTTAGGGTCAATCTCACCGATCTCAACTTGAATCTTGTCGCCGACCTTCATTACTTCTTCCAAGTTCTCAATGCGCTTTCCACCATGCATCTTGCGAATTTGCGAGACGTGGAGCAAGCCATCTTTACCTGGCATCAATGAAATGAATGCACCAAATGCTGCGAGCTTGACGACGGTACCGAGGTAGCGTTCGCCAACTTCTGGCATTTGAGGATTAGCAATTGCATTGATTTGCGCGCGTGCAGCTTCAGCCGATGGGCCATCAGTTGCACCAATATAGATTGTTCCATCATCTTCGATAGAAATTTCAGCGCCAGTCTCATCTTGAATCTGATTAATAATCTTTCCCTTAGGTCCAATTACTGCACCGATCTGATCTACTGGAATCTTTACAGAGATGATGCGAGGAGCAAATGGGCTCATCTCATCTGGTGTATCGATTGCTTCGTTCATCACATCAAGAATGGCTAGACGTGCCTCTTTTGCTTGGTGGAGTGCGCCAGCAAGTACTGATGCTGGAATTCCATCAAGCTTTGTATCGAGTTGAAGTGCTGTAACAAAGTCTTTTGTTCCAGCTACCTTGAAGTCCATATCACCGAATGCATCTTCTGCTCCGAGAATATCTGTAAGGGCAACATATTCAATCTTGCCATCGACAGTATCTGAGATAAGACCCATTGCAATTCCTGCAACAGGTGCACGTAATGGAACACCTGCATTGAGCATTGCCAATGTTGATGCACATACGGAACCCATTGAAGTTGATCCATTTGAACCAAGTGCTTCAGAGACCTGACGAATTGCGTAAGGGAACTCTTCGCGTGATGGAAGAACTGGTATCAATGCGCGCTCTGCAAGTGCTCCGTGGCCGATTTCGCGACGCTTAGGTGTACCAACACGACCTGTTTCACCAGTTGAATATGGTGGGAAGTTGTAGTTGTGCATGTAACGCTTGTGATTTTCTGGATTGAGAGTATCTAGTTGCTGTTCCATCTTGAGCATGTTCAGAGTTGTGATTCCAAGAATCTGAGTCTCTCCACGTTCGAAGATTGCAGAACCGTGAACGCGAGGAATAACTTCTACCTCTGCAGATAGCGGACGAATGTCGCGCAATCCACGTCCATCGATACGAATCTTGTCACGCAAAACACGCTGACGTACTAGCTTCTTAGTAAGTGAACGGAATGCCGCTGGCACTTCCTTCTCACGTCCTTCGAACATTGCAGATACTGATTCCTTTACAGAAGCGCTGATCTCATCGATCTTTGTTTCGCGCTCTTGCTTACCTGAAATAGTAAGTGCTTTTGCAAGGTCATCCTTGCCAGCTTTTTCAACTGCTGCGAATACATCATCTTGGTAATCCAAGAAGACTGGGAATTCTGCAGTTGGCTTAGCAGCAACCTTCGCAAGCATTGATTGTGCTTCGCAAAGAATCTTGATAAATGGCTTCGCTGCATCAAGACCTTGTGCAACAACTTCCTCCGTTGGAGTTGGTTGTCCATTCTTGAAGAGCTCAATTGTCTTTGCAGTTGCTTCTGCTTCAACCATCATGATTGCAACATCGTCAGCAGTTACGCGACCTGCAACAACCATATCGAAGACAGCATTTTCAACTTGTGAGTGATTAGGGAATGCAACCCACTGTCCATCAATCAAAGCAACGCGAACGCCACCGATTGGACCAGAGAAAGGTAGGCCAGCTAATTGTGTTGACATAGATGCAGCATTGATTGCAATGACGTCATACATATGATCTGGATCAAGTGCCATAACAGTTACGACAATCTGTACTTCGTTACGAAGTCCCTTAACGAATGATGGACGCAATGGGCGGTCGATCAAACGACAAGTCAAAATTGCATCTTCGGATGGACGACCTTCGCGACGGAAGAATGATCCTGGAATACGACCAACTGCATACATCTTCTCTTCAACATCAACTGTTAAAGGGAAGAAATCGAATTGATCTTTTGGAGTCTTTGATGCAGTTGTTGCCGAGAAGATCATTGTTTGATCATCTAAATAAACTGCTGCCGCTCCTGCTGCTTGACGTGCGAGACGTCCTGTTTCAAAACGAATCTCTCGTTTTCCAAACTTTCCGTTATCAATAACGGCTACTGCTGACTGAACCTCTTGACCCTCCATGGGTCGCTCCTTTTCTCAGCTACCCGCGCCGAGAGGACATATGAATCTTCGATCGAAGTTCACGGAACTTTTCTAGTAAAAAAATCTCCGGAAACCACTACCGAGGACCATTGCCGTCGGCGGGTAGGTGTGTCTAATTAACGGCGAATGCCGAGTTTTTCGATAATCGCTCTGTAGCGATTAATATCTGTCTTTGCGAGGTACTGAAGAATTCGGCGACGTTGACCAACCAATAGCAATAGACCACGACGGTTGTGGTGATCATGAGGGTTTGTCTTTAGGTGCAGAGTGATATCTTCAATTCGCTTTGAAAGCAAAGCAACCTGAGCTTCAGGGCTTCCTGTGTCGGTAGCAGAAGAACCGTACTTCGCAATAATTTCTTTCTTTACTTCTGGTGTTAGTGCCATTCTTGTTTCTCCTTAGTTACCGCCACGATGGTCTCCGGTTTGATACACGGGGACTCGCCTTCTCGTTGGACTGGGCAAGGTTACCAGCGCCCCTATGAATAGGAGAAATCGAGACTATAGCTCCGTCAATTCACGCGCACGCGAGCAATCTTTTGCCATTTGTTCGAGAAGTGCTGCAAGACCATCAAATTTAAGAGTTTCGCGAAGTCTCCAACCAAATTCAATTGTTGCTTTCTTGTCATATAAATCTAAACCTTCTTGATCAAGGGCGTATGCCTCAACTTGGCGCGCACGCACTCCTTCGAAAGTTGGATTTGTTCCTATTGAAATTGCTGCTGCCCAACGATTAATTCCTACGGTGAGCCACCCTGCATATACGCCATCAGCCGGAATTGTTTGTCCATCAATATCGCCTAAATTTGCAGTGGGATATCCAATCTCTCGGCCGCGTTTTTCACCATGAATTACAACTCCATCAAGTCGATGTGGGCGAGTCAATAACTCTCGTGCAAGTTCAACTTTGCCTTCTAAAATATACGTACGAATTCGAGTCGATGAAATCTTTTGATCATCTTCGGCTTTTAGGTCCATGACAATGACTTCAAAGCCATTTTCTTTACCGGATTTGATAAGTGTTTCGATATTGCCCACGGCTTTAAAACCATAAGTGAAATCTATGCCCACAACTACTTTTGTTACCGAGAGTTGGTCTACCAATATATTTTTGACAAAATCTTCTGGCGAAATTGCTGCAAATTCCTTCGTAAATTTCATGACAGCCACCTGGTCTGCATTGTGAATTTTAAGTAATTCAATTCGGTCAATAAGTGTTGTCAGTAACGAAGGGGCTCGTTCCGGTGCGAAAACTGTTGTTGGATGTGGATCAAAAGTGAGTGCAATTATTTTCTCACCATTCGCTAATTCTTTTGCGCGACTGAGTATCTCTTGATGCCCTTTATGAACACCATCAAATACTCCAATTACTACCAAAGTCATAGGATTGATTCTCTCAGAATTAATTCGCGGCCGCGAATACAGATATTGGCTTAGCGCGCCCCTCGCGATTTGCGAGCAGTGCAATGAGTCGATTATCTGAAGAGATTGCGGCATATATCTCTTCGCTTGGATTATTTGTGAGTGCCCGACCAAAGGAAAGTTCCATCACTTCGTCTAATCCAAGATTTCTCACAGGAAAAGTTTGTGCTGCTAAATCAACAAGTGAAAGTGGTGTGAAATCTCCATCTTTGAGTTGCGCCAGTGAGATGGACTTTGGAATATCAAAAGCACCAACGCGAGTGCGGCGAAGCGAACTCAAGTGGCCACCAACTTCTAAGGTATCCCCACAATCGCGAGCAATGGCGCGAATATACGTACCCGCAGAACAGGTCACTTCAATATCGATATGGATTTGTTCATTAATTCTTTCAATTCTTGAAATATCTAATTGGGAAATCGTTACCTGGCGAGTAGGGAGTTCAACTTTTTCTCCTGCGCGAACTCGATCATAAGCTCGTTCGCCATCAATTTTTACGGCAGAGACAGAACTTGGTCGTTGCGCAATTGTCCCAATCATCGCACCGAGTGTTATTCGAATACTTTCGTCAGTAAGAGCACTGGTATCTGCACGAGACATGATTTCGCCTTCACGATCATCAGTGACGGTCGCAGCTCCAAGAACAACGGTTGCAAGATATGTTTTATTTCCTTCAGTAATATATTGAAGGAGTCTGGTTCCATTACCAAAGCCAAGGACTAATACGCCAGTAGCCATCGGATCAAGAGTTCCGGCATGACCAACTTTTTTCATACCCAGTGATCTACGAGCAATTGCTACACAGTCATGACTAGTCATTCCAGCTTCTTTATCCAAAACGAGAAAGCCTTCTTTTTCCAAAATCAATCCTCGATTATTTTTGGAGCTTTGTAAGGATCTTCTCCCCCGGCATATGTTGCATCTTTACGTAATTTTGCAACTTCTGCATCGAGTTCATGAACTTTGCTAAGAAGTGAATCCAGTGCCAACGCACTCTCTGGTAGACCATCTTCAAAGAATTCAATGGATGGAGTAATTCGTGTTCCTAATTCGCGTCCTACTGCTGAACGAATAAGTCCCTTGGCACTTTCCAGCGCTGCCGCAGTTGCAGATCTCTGTTCAAGATCTCCAAAAACGGTGTAGAAAATGGAAGCATTTTGTAAATCACCAGTAACGCGCGCATCAGTGACAGTGACAAAACCAAGACGAGGATCTTTGATCTTCGTCTCAAGTATTTGTGCCACTACCACTTTGATGCGATCGGCAACTTTGAGAGAACGATGCGATTGACCCACGGTTTATGCTCGCTTCTTCTCTCGCATCTCAAATACCTGAATTGTGTCGCCAACTTCAAGTTCTTTGATATTTCCTACACCGATACCGCATTCGAAGCCTTCTTTGACCTCAGTGGCATCATCCTTGAATCGCTTGAGCGAATCAATGGTGAGGTTATCAACGATAACTTCGCTTCCACGAACAATGCGTGCTTTCGCATTTCTGCGAATGATTCCATCCTTGACGATAGAACCAGCAATGTTTCCAGCCTTTGAAGATTTGAAGATCTCACGAACTTCTGCATTTCCAAGGATGGCTTCTTCATATTCTGGTTTGAGCAAGCCCTTGAGTGATAGTTCAATCTCATCAATTGCTTGATAAATAACAGAGTAGAAGCGAACTTCAACGCCTTCTTGATCTGCATAAATTGCAGTTTGTGGTTCAGGCTTTACATTGAAGCCGATAACAACAGCAGTTGATGCTGATGCCAAAGTAATATCACTCTTTGTGATAGCACCAACACCACGGTGAATAACGCGAAGATCAACTTCAGCGCCGACATCGAGCTGCATCAATGCATCTTCGAGTGCTTCAACAGAACCACTCACGTCACCCTTGAGAATGAGGTTGAGTGTGCTGATCTTGGATTGCTCCATGAAGTCTTCGAGTGAAACCTTCTTGCGTGCCTTAGCAAGTTGAGCATTGCGCTCTGCTGCTTGTCGCTTTTCTGCAATCTGACGAGCAGTGCGATCTTCATCGGCTACAAGGAAAGTATCGCCAGCACTTGGAACAGATGTGAAACCAAGTACTTGTACTGGACGCGATGGTCCTGCCTCAAGAACTGGTCCGCCATCTTCATCCAACATCGCACGTACGCGACCAAATGAACCACCAGCAACTATAGGATCTCCCACTTTCAAAGTTCCACGTTGTACTAGAACGGTTGCAACTGGGCCACGACCGCGATCAAGGTGAGCTTCAATTGCAACACCGCGCGCTGAATCATCTGCAACTGCGCGAAGATCAATTGCTGCATCGGCAGTGAGAAGAATTGATTCGATTAATGCATCAATGCCTTCACCAGATTTTGCAGAAACATTAACGAAGATTGTTTCTCCGCCATATTCTTCTGCAACCAAGTTGTATTCGGTTAGTTGTTGGCGAACCTTGTCTGGGTTAGCGCCTTCTTTATCAACCTTATTTACTGCAACAACAATGGGAACATCTGCTGCTTGTGCGTGATTGAGAGCTTCAATTGTCTGAGGCATGATTCCATCATCAGCTGCGACAACAAGAACTGCGATATCGGTGACTTTGGCACCGCGAGCGCGCATTGCTGTAAATGCTTCGTGACCTGGAGTATCAATAAATGTGATTGCGCGGTTAACGCCATCATGATCGTGGTGAATTTGGTATGCACCAATGTGCTGAGTAATTCCACCAGCTTCAGTCTTGAGAACTTCACTCTTACGAATGGCATCAAGCAGGCTTGTTTTACCGTGGTCTACGTGACCCATAACGGTGACAACTGGCGGACGAGCCACCAAGAGTTCAGGATCGAGTTCAGCTAATTCATTGGCCAAATCGATATCGAAATCTTGAAGGAGTTCGCGATCTTCGTCTTCTGGGCTAACAATTTGGATGACATAACCCAATTGCGCACCAAGAATTTCAAATGTATCTGCATCTACAGATTGTGTTGCGGTAACCATTTCACCTAAGTGAAAGAGCGCTGCAACCAATGCTGCTGGATCTGCATTAATTTTTTCTGCAAAGTCTGCAAGTGATGATCCACGACGCATACGAATCGGAGTACTTCCATCACCGTGAGGAACAACAGCGCCACCAAGTTGTGGCGCTTGCATATTGTCGAACTCGTCACGCAATGCCTTTCTTGATTTAGGTTTGCGCTTACTACTCTTGCTTGCATTCTTTCCGAATGCGCCACCTGCACCACCGCGTTGTGGTGGACGACCGCCACCTGGGCGTGATGCACCTGGTGCGCCACTTGGTGCACTTGGACCTGAATTTTTATATGGACCACTACTTGCTGGTGCACCAGTTGATGAACCTGTACGCGGTGGATAATTTCCACCACTTGCTGGCGGACGCGTACCTGCAGGACGTGCAGCAAAACCTGGACGAACAGAACCTGGACGCGCACCTGACATTCCTGGACGCGGACCACTTCCGGGCGCACCTGCGGGACGTTGCGGTGGACGCGGAACAGCACTCCCAGTTGAAAATGGATTATTTCCAGGACGTGGTGGACGCGGAACTGCAGCGCCACTTGAAAATGGATTATTTCCTGGACGTGGAGTTGGTGTTGCAGGAGTCGCAGAAGTTGGCGCACTTGGTGTTGGCGCTGCAGGTGGTGGTGTTTGTGGCATTGCAATTTGTGCAAGGCGTTCTGCTTTTTCTTCTTGCGCTGCTTTGAGTGCGACGATATCGACGCCAAGCTCTGCTGCTAATTCTGCTGCCTGCTCTGGAGTTACTTCGCCCTTAGATTTTGCAGCCGCTTTCTTTGCGACCGCTTTCTTTGCAGGCTTCTTCTCTTCTGCTGGCTTTGCATCGGGATACATCTCGATGAGCTTGCGCACAACTGGCGCTTCTACTGTCGATGATGCTGATCGGACGAATTCGCCCATTTCTTGGAGTTTTGCAAGGACAACCTTGCTCTCCATACCGAGTTGTTTTGCCAACTCATGTACGCGGACCTTTGACACTTTTCTCCTGTCTTGGCCCGCATTTCTTATTGGATGCGAGCCTTAGTTGTACGACCTCATAGTTCTAACGAGCTCATTTGAGTTTCATATCTTTCGCATCCTTTTCAATGAATCACTTTTTATCAAGAAAATTTATAAGTTCTGATACATCTGGGGCGATAGTTTGCTTGAAAGCAAACTTGAAAGCTCCTCGTTGTATCGCACTCTCTGCACATTCTCGATGAAGCCAAGCGCCCCGACCTGGAGCGCCTCCTTTGAGATCTGGAATTACTTTTCCATCACTCAAGGTCAGGCGAATCAATGCAGATGGGTTCTCGCTCTTTCGACAGACAATGCATGTTCGTATCGCTTTGATACTCACCGCGTAGTCGCCTCTTCACTCGAATCCAATGGCGCAACCTTACCGCCTGCCCTATAGAAACCCCTAAATTACGTTGGAATTACTGGATTATCAGGATGGATATCGATGCGCCAGCCCGTAAGGCGTGCAGCAAGGCGGGCATTCTGCCCATCTTTTCCAATAGCTAATGAAAGTTGGTAATCAGGAACTGTGACTTTTGCGGAACGAGTCATCAAATCAACAATTTCAACTTTAGAAACTTTTGCTGGTGAAAGCGCTTGCGCAACAAACTCAGCCGGATCTTCTGACCAGTCAACGATATCTATTTTTTCACCATGTAATTCATTAGCAACTGCTTGCGATCGTGAACCCATGGGACCGATAAGTGAACCTTTAGCACTTACACCCGCGCGATGTGTTCGCACTGCAATCTTTGTTCGCTGTCCTGCCTCACGCGCGATCGCCATAATTTCTACGAGTCGATCCTTTATTTCAGGAACTTCAAATTCAAATAATTGTTTTACAAGCGCTGGATGACTACGAGAAAGCATGATTTCAGGGCCCTTGAGTCCTTGCTTTACTTCGACTACAAAACATTTGATTCGATCCCCGTGATTATAAACTTCTCCAGGCACTTGCTCTTGCGGTGGAATTCGACCCTCGACTCGTCCTAGATTTACATGAATCATCTTTGAATCTCGACCTTGTTGAACAATTCCTGAGATTACATCCCCAACTGAAGCAGAAAACTCACCAACGATTTCGGCATCATTAGTCGCACGCATTTTAAGTTTAATAGTCTTTCTAACAATTGAGGTTGCAGTGCGATCAAAACCTTCTACTTCATCAAAATCTTCACCATTTCGATTTCCTTCTTCATCGAAAGTTGGATAAATAATCTTGATTTCACCACTCTCTTTATCCAGGCGAGCCCATGCTTGTCGTTTAGGTTCAGGTGTCTCTTTGTAGGCTTCAATAACTGCAAGTTCAATTTCGTGAACAAGGGCATCGAGCGGAATCGCTTTTGCTTCTGTGAGCGCATGAAGTGCTGCCATATCCACACTCATGAAAGTTCATCCTTACGATTGAATTCAATTTCAATAACTGCTCGTTTGATCTCCGTAAATGGAACAAGGTGAGTCTTTTCTCGCCCCTTAATATTTTCTACAAATGTGGCGTTGGCATCGTCGTATTCCTTCAAACGAGCAATAAGTTCGCTGCCATCTGTACGTGTAACTTTGATCAAACGAGTGAGATTCTTCTTCCAATGCCGCTCTTGCGTCAGAGGGCGATCCAAACCTGGTGAACTCACTTCAAGAGTAAATTCGCTATCTCCCATGAATGTAGCTTCATCTAAAAGGGCAGAAATTGTCCTAGAAATTTCAGTGACTTGATCTAAATTCAAAGGGGCTACGCCATCGATGACACAGGTGACGATTCGATGATTACCCGGGTTTGTGATTTGTACTTCTTCTAGAAAGAATCCTGCGCTATCTACAGCAGGTGTGATGAGCTCTGTAATCGAAGCGTGCATACTCATAATCATTTATCTTTCTATTAAGTTGTAGCGCTAGTGTAACTATAAAGTGGCAAAAGTATCAATTCCAACTTTGATGATCAGTGCCATTGTGACAAGCAAAAACACTTTGCGAACTAGCGTTGACCCACCGCGAATTGCTAATCGGGAACCAACAATCGCGCCTGTGACATTTGCGCATGCCATCAGTAGTCCGAGCTTCCAGAGTATGACTCCATGAAATCCAAAAACAATAATTGCCCCTATGTTGGTCGCCACATTGACCACTTTTGCAATGGCTGATGCCGTGAGAAATGCATATCCCAATCCCGCAACAAGAATTACCATCAGGAAAGTTCCGGTACCTGGTCCAAAAATTCCATCGTAGAAACCAATAAGTAGTCCGGCAGCACTTGCAATGAAATTATGTTTCTTGGAGTTGTGGCGCAAAAATTCAATTGCACCGAGCTCGGGTTTGCGCCATGTATAGAGTGCCACTGCAATGAGGAGCACTAAAACTAGTGGGCGCATTGCATGCGTTGGAATATGCGCTGCCAACAAAGCACCTGCCATCGAGCCAAAAAAAGCTGGGAGCGCCATTGCAATAAGTGCGCGTGGTTCTGGTTTTATTTGACGCCGATAGAGCGCCGCCGCTGTCGTTGTACCAAAAACTGAGGCAAACTTATTAGTTCCTAATACTGTGACTGTTTCACTCTTAGGTAAACCAACAAGAAGCGCGGGAAGTTGTATAAGCCCACCACCACCCGCAATTGAATCTACAAAGCCAGCGAAAAAGGATGCGCTACACAGAAAAATAATTGTTGTCAGGGTGAGATTGAAAAGCATTGTTTATGACAGTAGAGCAACAATGGAAGCTACTGCTGCTTCAACTTTTACTTCACTCTTCTCACCAGTGCGACGAACACGTACTTCTACATTTCCATCGGCGAGAGCTTTGCCTACAATAACAATAATTGGAATTCCAATGAGTTCAGCATCTTTGAACTTCACTCCAGGGCTGGCATCGCGTCGATCATCGAGCATGACTGAGATTGATTTTGATTCCAATTCAAGGGCAAGTTTTTCGGCAGTATCAAAAGGTAAATCTTCTTTACCGGTAGCAACAATATGCACTTTGGCAGGTGCAACTTCAACTGGCCAACACAATCCAATTTCATCATGTGATTGTTCAGCAATTGCTGCAACTGCGCGAGATACGCCGATTCCATATGAACCCATTGTTACTACTTGAGATTTTCCATCTTTATCTAAAACCGTGAGATTGAGAGCTTGGGCATACTTGCGACCTAACTGAAAAATATGGCCAATTTCAATAGCTCGATCAATAATTACAGGTGTTTGACACTTAGGACAAGCATCACCTTTTTTGATTTCAGCTGATTCAACATATGCAGAAACTTCGAAATCGCGACCATTGACAACATTGCGCGCATGGCGATCTTTTTTATTTGCACCTGTTACCCATGATGTACCTGGTGCAACGCGAGGATCTGCATATACAGTGATTCCAAATTTTGCTGCATCTTGCGGCCCGATGTATCCCTTGACCAACCCTTTGAATTTTCCAAAATCCTCATCTTCAAAAATACGTATTTCTTTTACACCAGGTAAATTCGCTTGCAAACGCTTAAGATCCACTTCGCGATCTCCAGGAACTAGCACTGAAATCGCTTTATCATCTGCCATCAACATTACGTTCTTGAGTGTGCTCGCACCTGTAAAGCCACCACCAAAACGCTCGTTGAGAACCGCAACAAGTGAATCAATCGTTGGGGTATTAGGCGTATCGATTTCTTCTAACGCTCCAACTTTGGATGAGTCTTGAGGTGAAACATTTGTGACCATCGCTTCTACATTTGCGGCATAACCACATTTTTCACAAAGCACGTAGGTATCTTCACCCGTATCGCAAGGAGCTAAAAATTCTTCAGAACTTGAACCGCCCATTGCTCCGGCAACGGCACTAACAATGTTGTACTTCAAACCTAATCGGTCGAAAGTTTTTACATATGCCGCGCGATGCTTCTGGTATGACTCAACTAAACCTTCGTCTGTAAGGTCAAAGGAATAGGAATCTTTCATTACAAATTCACGGCCTCGAATAATTCCACTACGTGGTCGAGTTTCATCACGATACTTTGTCTGAATTTGATAGAGAGAAACTGGCAAATCTTTATACGACGAGTACTCACCTTTGACCATAAGAGTGAACATCTCTTCGTGTGTAGGGCCTAGTAAATAATCAGCTCCTCTGCGATCTTGCAGACGAAACAAATCTGGTCCATATTCTTGCCAACGATTTGTCTGTTCGTATGGCTCTTTTGGAAGCATTGCAGGGAAATGAACTTCTTGAAATCCCGCGCTGTCCATCTCTTGACGAACAATGTTTTCGATATTTCTATAAGTGATATATCCCAATGGCAACCATGAATAAATACCCGCAGCAATTCGGCGAATATAACCCGCACGAACAAGTAAGCGATGACTTGCTACTTCTGCATCTGCTGGATCATCACGCAGCGTACGCAAAAAGAGCGTAGACATTTTCAGCATGGAGTGAGCCTACCGAACATCAACTGAAGGTTGCCCTGAAGCAACGCCTGCGGCTTCCATTTCTTCAGCTAAACGCATAGCTTCTTCAATAAGTGTTTCCACAATTTGCGCTTCGGGAACAGTTTTAATTACGACACCTTTGACAAATATTTGGCCTTTACCATTACCTGAAGCAACTCCTAAATCGGCTTCGCGCGCTTCACCTGGGCCATTTACTACGCAACCCATAACAGCTACACGCAATGGAACTGTCATTCCTTCTAGTCCTGCTTGCACTTTTTCAGCAAGAGTGTAGACATCTACTTGTGCGCGTCCGCAGGAAGGACAAGAAACAATCTCTAATTTACGTTGACGCAAATTGAGTGATTCAAGAATCGACATTCCAACTTTGACTTCTTCAACAGGTGGAGCTGAAAGCGAAACACGAATTGTGTCGCCAATACCTTCAGATAATAAAATTGCAAATGCTGTAGCGGACTTTATTGTGCCTTGAAAAATTGGACCAGCTTCAGTTACTCCAAGGTGTAATGGGTAGTCACACTGCGCAGCTAATAATCGATACGCCTTCACCATTGTCACTGGATCGTGATGCTTAACTGAAATTTTGATATCACTAAAGCCATGCTCTTCAAAAAGTGATGCCTCCCAGAGCGCTGATTCAGCAAGTGCTTCTGGAGTCGCTTTTCCATATTTTGCAAGAAGGCGAGGATCTAACGATCCCGCATTGACGCCAATACGAATTGGGATTCCTGCATCCCCTGCTGCTTTAGCAACTTCTTTTACTTTGTCATCAAATTGTTTGATATTTCCGGGATTAACACGCACCGCTGCGCATCCGGCATCGATTGCAGCAAAAATATATTTTGGTTGAAAGTGAATATCAGCAATAACTGGAATTTGTGACTTCTTGGCAATTTGCGCCAAAGCATCTGCATCATCTTGGCTAGGAACAGCAACTCGCACAATCTGACAACCTGAAGCAGTAAGTTCTGCAATCTGTTGCAGTGTTGCATTCACATCTGAAGTCAATGTTGTGCACATTGATTGAACACTCACCGGAGAATCACTGCCGACGCCAACTCCACCTACATTGAGTTGCTTCGTTTTGCGGCGAGGCGCGAGTGTGGCAGGTGGTGCTGATGGAATTCCGAGATCAACCATGTGCTTATTCTGCCTTATAGATAGGGATAGCGCTAAAGATTGAGATTTACTGGATTAACGATGTCTGCGAATAAGAGAAGTAGCGTCAATGCAGCTAGGAGTACAAAGACCACCATCGTGATCGGAGTGAGCACGGTTACATCAATTGCGGCCGGTCTTGGTCGACCTCGAAGACGAGCAAAGAAAGCGCGAACTTCATCTGCAATTGCCACCGCCATATGACCGCCGTCGAGGGGAAGCAATGGCAATAAATTAAAGATTCCAACAAAAATATTTAGGCTAGCAATAATCAAAATAAATGTTGCAATCCTTTCTGCAAAGGAAAGTTTCGTGCTACCAAGGGCTTGTCCAGATGCTCGAGCAACTCCGACAACTCCCACTAGCCCGTTTGCATCACGCTTTTTCCCACCAACAGACTGGCCCCATAGCGCAGGGATTTTTGAAGGAAGTTGTCCAAGGGACTTGAAACTAGCAACGGTGAAATCACGGGTAACTAGTCCCGCATTTTTCAAGGAACGTATTGGATTTGTTCGCTTGAGTCCTACTTTATTTATTATGCCCAATATCCAACGAGGCTTACCATCAATAATTTCTTGAGTAGGTGTCGCAGTAATTGTCTGCGTTTGAGTACCGCGCAATATTTCTAATGAAAGAGACTTGCCTCCTGAATTTCGAATAGCCTTTACATCGTTGATCCAGTCCCTCACCTTGACGCCATTGATAGCAAGAACGGTATCTCCGGGAAGTAAACCCGCTGCCGCTGCGCCAGATTTCGGTGAAATTTGGGAAATTGTTGGTAGTAATTGATTCACTCCCACGCCAGCAAAGAGAATAAAAATAAGAATATAACCCAGAACAAAATGCAGAAATGAACCAGCACCTAAAACAATAAGTTTGCGTCCAGACGATGCACGATAAAAAGCTCGATCTTCTTCTCCGGCCTCCATTACATCTGTGGGAACCATTCCTTCAATTCGGCAATAGCCACCGGCGGGAATTGCCTTAATGCCAAACTCTGTTTCTCCGCGTTTGGTGGACCAGATTCGTGCTCCAAAACCTAAGAAGAATTCACTCACCTTCATGCCATAGTGCTTTGCGGTAAGAAAATGACCAAACTCGTGAATCATTACCGAGAGTAAGAGCGCAACAACAAAAGCGAGTATTCCTAAAATCTGCATTACGCAACCAACTCCTTGATTATTGATTCAGCCATGGTTCGTGCATTCTGCTCGATTGCACTGACATCGTCGATATCTCGAATACTTTCCACACTTGCACTCATCTTCTCAGTTACTTTAGCCACGCCTTCGATAATAGAGGTGAAGGCAACTTTGTGCGCAAGGAAAGCGCTCACCATAACTTCATTGGCGGCATTGAATATTGCAGGCATCGCTCCCCCAGCTTCACCGCACGTGCGTGCCAGAGAAATTGCAGGAAAACGTTTTAGATCAATCGGTGAGAAATTCCATGAATGCTTTTGTGTCCAATCAATTGAGTGAGTCGCCTTAGAAACTCTATCGGGCCAATTTATTGCATAAGCAATTGGCCCCTTCATATTAGGTGGACTGGCCTGTGCGATAGTTGAACCATCAATGTATTCCACCATGGAATGTATAACTGATTGCGGATGAATCACTGCTTCAATTTTTGAATAAGGTAAATCAAAAAGATAATGCGCTTCGATAATCTCTAGCCCTTTGTTTGCTAGCGTTGCTGAATTTATCGTAACAACAGGTCCCATTGACCATGTCGGATGCGCAAGTGCATCTTCTACTGTTACTCCGCTCAACTCTTCACGATCTCTAAATGGACCACCGCTAGCTGTGAGAATAAGGCGAGATACTTCATTTTTTTTTCCTGCCATCAATGATTGCCAGATTGCTGAATGTTCTGAATCAACCGGTATTAATTGATCTGGCTTAGCCATTTTCATTACTAAATCACCGCCTGCAACAAGGGATTCTTTATTTGCAAGTGCTACTCGATTGCCTACGCCAAGGGCTGCAAGAGTTGGTGCTAGTCCGATAGAACCAGTTATGCCATTCAAAACCACATCGCAGGTAATTGCGGCAATTTCTGTAGAGGCATTCACACCATCTATCACTGTTGCATTAGGCAGTGCTTCGCGAATAACGTCGGCGTTACTGACAACTCCAATTATGGAGATCTTAAATTTGCGAGCTTGCTCAATAATTGCTTGCGGATTGGTACCGGCGGAAGTTATCGCGAGAACTCGAAATATATTGGGGTTTGCTTCCACTATTTCTAAAGCTTGCACGCCAATTGAACCGGTAGAACCTAAAATCACTAATTCGCGCATTGACACTTATCGATCTAAAAGATTCTGAGTTGGGTTATACGCTTTACCGGAGCGACGCTTTGCAATTGCACTGAGTGCCTCAAGGACAACTCGATTTGCCAGAATTGCAGTGATATCAGCGCTATCAAATGCAGGGGCAACTTCTACAACATCGATTCCAACAACTGGGAGCTCTAAACAAATTCGACGCACTGCCTCTAGCAATTCGCGGCTCGTCATTCCGCCAGGTTCTGGCGTTCCAGTGCCCGGAGCCATTCCTGGATCAACAACATCAATATCGACAGATAGGAAAACTCCATCGCATTCATTTGTCAGCGTTGCAAATGATTCATCCAAAACAGTATTAAGGCCACGGTGATGAATTTCTGTCATTTCATATGAGCGCATTCCTTGATCGCGCATCCAGTCAAGAGTTGTGTTATCAGGCCAGTATCCACGCAGCCCAAGTTGCAAGAATCGATCTCCGCGAACAAATCCACCATCTATAAGGCGACGCATTGGTGTGCCATGACCCACGAGTGCGCCCCACTGATCCTCACCAGTATCTGCGTGCGCATCAAAATGCACCATTGAAATCTTTCCGAGTCCGCGATGTCGCGCAATACCTGCAACATCTGCAGATGCAATCGAATGATCTCCGCCCAGAATCACAGGTATTTTTCCAGCACGCGAAATCTTTTCAGTTGCTTTTGCTAGTACATCTAATGAAGCGACAAGGTCGCCGCCTGGCATCAATAAATCCCCTGCATCGACAACTTTCAAATCTTTCAAACCATCCGTGCGCAGTGCTAAATGTGGACGTTCTCCATCGTGAGGTAAATAGTCTCCAGCGCGAATTGCTTGCGGGCCAAATTTGGCACCAGAACGATATGAAGTTCCACTATCAATGGGAGCGCCAAGAATTATCACATCAGCATCGGCATATGTTTTCGGATCATCGAGATCGCATGCTGGGATACCAAGAAATGTAAAACTTGGACCATACATATTGCCATGGTTTGTCATGTTGCTAAGGATACGGGTAAAGAATTAGGAATCGAAGCCTAAGCCTAAGAAATCGAGGAGTCTGAGCCAGAGATTACGTTTTCCATTATTTTCATCTGCACGGTTTATAGACCATTGGGTCAATCGAATAAAAATAAAGCGAAATGGCTCAGGAGGGAATGGTATGGGCTTCTTACGAACCATTGCTAAACGAGTTCGTTCATTATCTACTTCATCTAATAAATCCAACATCACTTGGGCGCCAAATCTGGTTGCACCAACACCAAGACCTGTGAATCCAAGTACGTAGGCGACCCGGCCACGATATGCCTTACCCCAAAAAGGTGAGAAGCGAGAACATGTATCGATAGCTCCTCCCCAACCATGTGTAAATTTGATGCCTTTGAGTTGTGGAAATGTTTCTAGAAAATCAGCTGCTAATTGCGCATATGTTTCAGCATCGGTTTCATATTCTTGGCGAACTTTTCCTCGGAAGTTATAAATTGCATCATAACCGCCCCATAGAATTTCATTATCTTTTGTCATTCGATAATAATGAAATTGATTTCCTGCCTCAGATAATCCTTCACGACCATCCCAACCTATTGCAGCTAATTGCTCAGATGATAGGGGCTCTGTTACTAACTGAAAATCATAAACTGGAACTACATACTTCTTCGCACGTCGAACTAGTGGTGTAAATACATTTGTTGCCAGTGCTACTTTTTGTGCATATACAGTGCCGTATGGAGAATGAACAATCATTCCGTTATTTGTTCGCTCTAACCATTCAACTTTAGTGTTCTCAAAAATTTGTACTCCAAGTGATAAACAAGCACGTTCTAATCCCCACACAAGTCGCGCAGGATCAACGAGTGCCGTGCCATCTGGATCCCACAATGCACCTTTATACAAAGGGGACTTCACGCGTTCGAATACTTGCACTTGGCTTAAAACTTCTACGTGATCACCATAGGCATTTCTCAAAGTCGCTTCTTCTTCAAAACTATGTGATTGCCAATCTTCAACTGCAACGCGTAACTCACCAGTTCGCTCCCACCCACAATTAATTCCGTAACGAGAGATAGCTTCTTCTATTCCATCCATATTTTCTCGACCGAGGCGTTCAATAATTTCCATTTCATCTTTGAATCGGCTGTAACCATTCATAAATCCATGAGTCAACGAAGAACTGCAAAATCCGCCATTGCGTCCAGAAGCTCCTGCACCAGTTTCGCGCTGCTCAACAACTATTACTTGGCGCTCTGGATTACGTTCCTTTGCAAGCAATGCAGTCCATAGTCCTGTGTACCCTGCACCAACAATGCATAAATCCGTTGTGACATCACCAATCAATGTCGGATTAGGTTGTGGTTCTAAAGGATCTTCATCGAGCCAATAAAGCTGTGGCTGCATATGCGATAAGTGTTTGAGTACGTAAGGGTCGATGGTGGCCATCGCGCTATCCGGCCTTGACCGGAATCACCCCTTCACATCTACTCGTAGTTGGCCCGGGTCCTCCGGAGTCCTACCCCATAGCGCAAGTCGATCTACTCCAACTTGTTCATCGTTATGGCAGACCTAAATATTAGCGCGCTTTTCTTTCTTTGACGAGTTGACCCACGACAACGATGGTTAATGCGAGAAAAAACATCGAAGAACCAATCACATTGGCTTGTGCGGGAATACCACGTGCAGCAGATACATAGACAAACTTGGGGAAAGTAATCAGAGTGCCTGAATTAAAATTAGTAATGATGAAGTCATCGAATGAAAGGCTAAAGGCAAGAAGGGCCGCACCAGCAATTCCAGGTGCTACCAATGGAAGCGTCACTCTTCGGAAAGTCTCAAATTCATTTGCATAGAGGTCCATTGCCGCTTGTTCTAACTTGGGATCCAAGCTTGCAATACGTGCCTTTACTGTTACGACAACGAATGAGATACAGAACATAACGTGTGCAATAACTGTTGGCCAAAAACCTGGGTTAATTTTGAAGAGAAGAAATAAAGAGAGAAGTGAAGCTCCAAGCACAATCTCTGGTGTTGCCATAGGTAAGAAGATAAGTAAATTCGAACTTGAACGTCCTTTGAATTGATAGCGTCCTATTGCAAAGGCAATCATCGTTCCAAGAATCGTGGCAAAAGTGGTGGCCAGAAAACCAATTTTGATTGAGTTTCCCAATGCATTACATACCTCTGGCGCTCCGCATGGATTTTGCCAATTACGGAAGGTAAAACTCTGCCAAATTAGATTGCTTTTCCCCGCATCATTGAATGAAAAGACAAAGGTGTAAGCAACTGGAATGAAAAGATACGTGAAACCAAAAATCATGTATATGCGTAATACATTACGGCCAAACCATCGTGAGATTCTTGCGTTGAAAGGAATCGTAGGAATCGGTGCATCTTGAACTACACGTGTCATACCAATTCCTCCGTTCCTGCTTTACGAATATAAAGAGTGACAAGAATAAGAATTGCGACCATCAACGTAAATGAAAGTGCAGCCGCCGTTGGATAATCGACAATCTTGAAGTAGCGAGACTCAATCACATTTCCGATCATTTTTGTGCTGGGACTTCCTAGAATCGAGGCGTTGACATAATCTCCGGCAGCAGGGATAAATGTAAGCAGTGTTCCCGCAACAACACCTGGCATAGAAAGCGGAAGTGTCACGCGTCGAAAAGTGGTTAGTCCATTGGCATATAAATCACCTGATGCTTCAATGGTCCGTGGATCGATTCTTTCCAACGATGCATATAGTGGCAGAGTCATAAATGGAAGAAAGTTATAAGTCATTCCAGTAACGACTGCAAAAGCAGTGGAAGTCAGGGTCGTTTGCTGACCAATAATATGAAGTGAGCGCAATGTGGGAACAACGAATCCTTCTTCTCCCAGGATCTGCTTCCAGGCAACGGTTCGAAGAAGAAATGAGGTAAAAAAGGGCGCAACCACAAGGACAAGTAGAATATTTTTGAATTTACCGGATTTAAAGGCAATCGCATATGCAAGTGGGTATGAAATTGCTAGGGCTAATATTGTTGCAAGGGTTGCATAAACAAATGAGCGAAGAAATTGGTCTTTGTTATCTGTGAAAGCATGAATGTAATTACTAAATGCAAATGTCTGTGTGTATTGTCCAGTATCTCCACCTGATATTGGTGTCTGCGTGGATGTTTGCGCTAAGTTGATAATCGGTAATACAAAAAAAGTAAAAAGAAATGCAAAACCAGGAAAGAGTAAGAGATAGGGAACTTGAGACTTACTTATCTTCATTCGTTGACTGGTTCCTCAGGATTTACTTCAGTTCCCGCTTCAATATCTTCATCGCCATGGAGTCCAAATGTGAAGTTTGGCTCCCATGAAATTACTACTTCATCTCCCTTATCAAATGGAGCTACTCCATCATCATTTTGTTCAAAAACCATAAGTTCTTGACCCCATGGCATCGAAACTACGTACTGAGTACTCACGCCGATGTAGGAAACATCTTCGATATGACCACCTGTAAGAGTATTTCCTCGAGTAGGCGTACCAGTAAGAGAGATGCGGAACTTTTCTGGGCGAATTCCAGCATAGAGGGAGTTATCTACGGCATGGCTTCGATTCTTTGGCATTGAAATTTTTTGACCAAAAAGATCTACAACCAAATTATCGCCATCGTTACCTTCAATTTTTCCTTTTATGAGATTGGACTGTCCCAAAAAGTTTGCAACAAAGGCAGTCTCTGGATTGTCGTAAAGATCTGCGGGTGAACCCATTTGTTCAATTCTGCCCTCATTCATCACAGCAATCGTGTCAGCCATTGTCATGGCTTCTTCTTGATCGTGAGTTACATGGACGAATGTAAGACCCACTTCGCGTTGAATCCATTTGAGTTCAATTTGCATTTGCCTACGTAGCTTGAGGTCGAGGGCGCCAAGTGGCTCATCTAAAAGCAATAGCGCTGGTCTATTTACAATCGCACGAGCCAGAGCAATACGTTGTTGTTGTCCACCAGATAACTGAGTTGGTTTGCGTGATGCTAAATGTGGAAGTTCAACAAGATTGAGAACTTTATCTACTTGTTCCTTCACATCTTTGACGCCCCGACGACGTAAACCGAATGCAATATTTTCAAAAATCGAAAGATGCGGAAAGAGGGCATAGTTTTGAAAAACAGTATTGATAGGGCGCTGATAAGGACGTGTAGTTGTGATGTCTGTATCACCTAAGTGAATACTGCCAACAGTTGGTTCTTCTAATCCTGCAACCATGCGAAGCGTTGTAGTTTTGCCACAACCTGAAGGACCAAGGAGTGCGAAGAAAGAACCTTTAGGAATTGTCAGAGTCAGATCATCAACAGCATTGAAATCACCATAGGTTTTAGTGAGTCGTGTCAGGCGCAGGTCACCTCGTGCAGATATTGCGTCGTTAGACACCTAGTTACCCTGCGCCTTTTGGAATGCTTGTGCCCATTTAGTTTCTTCAGCTGGTGTCAGCGAACGAAATACTTGTAGTCGGGCTGCTGTCTTTTCTGTTGGGAAAATATATTCACTCTTTGAAAGTTCCGGTGCAATCTTTTCCATAGCGGCTTGAGCCCCTTTTACAGGACAGACATAGTTCACATATGCAGCAACTTCGGCAGCAACTGTTGGATCGTAGTAATAATTAATGAGTTTTTCTGCATTTGCTTTCCCTGCTGCACTTGCAGTTGATGGAATCATCAAGTTATCTCCAGAAATAGTTCCGCCAGATTCTGGGATTGCAAAATCAAACTTGCCTTTATTTTCAGAGGAAAGAATAAACATATCGCCAGACCACCCAATAACTGCGCTTGCATCTCCAGATGTAAGGTCTTGTGCATACTCATTACCCTTAACTCCACGAATCCATCCATCAGCAATCTTCTTCGCCATGAAATCAACTGCATTCATGAATTGTGATTCTGTAACTGTGGCAAGGCTTACTCCTTGCGCCATCAAAATAATTCCAATGGTGTCGCGCATTTCAGTGAGTACAACAATCTTTCCCTTATTTTGCGGAGAAAAAAGTTGATCAAGGGTGTGGATACCCTTTGGATTCTTCTCAACATTCCATCCAAATCCAGACATAATGCCTTGCCAGGTTAGTGTTGATTCACGCTTTGGATCATAAGAAGGCGTAGCAAGTGAATCCAGAATATTTACTTTATTAGGAATATTTGCCGAATTAAATTTTTGTGAATACCCAAGACGAATCCAGCGCGCTGCCATCCAGTCAGTTGGAGTAACTACGTCATAACCAATATCTTGACCTAGTTTGAGTTGGGCTTGTACTTTTCCAAAGAATTCGTCGTTATCGTTGTAATCTTCAAAATACTGCGCATCAATTCCAGTATCTTTTTTGAATTTTTCTAACGTTGGATACTTCTTAGTCTTTGAATCAAAATCAAGATACAGCGGCCAGTTTCCCCATCGAACAGTATTTGTGTTTTTTGCGCCACCACTTTTAGCACCCGACCCACATGCAGCGAGTAAACCTGCCGCACCTAATCCTCCAGCTCCTGCTAATACTCCACGTCGTGAAAGATGTAGACCAAGAACTGAACGAGCTTCTGGTGAGAGTGAACTTTCTGTAACCATACTGATTTACTCCTGAAATTCTTTAGGTGCAGATTGGGTTGATACTTTTATTATGCTCCTAAATTAGTCATAACATGCTTTATTCGGGTGTAATCCTCGAATCCATATGCTGATAGATCTTTTCCATATCCAGAACGTTTGAAACCACCATGAGGCATTTCAGCTACAACAGGAATATGAGTGTTAATCCAGACGCAACCAAAATCGAATGCTTTTGCCATTCTCATCGCGCAGCCATGATCTTTGGTCCATACACTCGATGCCAAACCATAATCGACACCATTTGCTTTACTCACCGCATCGGCTTCATCAGTGAATTTTTGAACAGTGATGACTGGTCCAAAAATCTCGTTCTGAATCATTTCATCACTTTGTTCAAGACCTGCAACGACAGTTGCAGGGAAGAAAAATCCAGGACGATCTAATGCGCTTCCACCTGTAGTGACTTTTGCATGTGATGGAATTCGATCAAAGAAGGCACTTACGCGTGCTAATTGATTGGCGTTATTTACTGGTCCTAGGAAGACATCCTCGTGGGGGGTGCCAATTGCAATTCCTTTAGCTTGCTCTGTAAGCAGAGCAACAAAATCATCGTAGACAGATGCTTGAACAATGACGCGAGTTGCTGCGGTGCAATCTTGACCAGCATTGAAATATCCAGCCATTGCAATTGTTTCTGCAGCAGCAGCTAAATCTGCATCAGCAAAAACAACAACAGGAGCTTTGCCACCAAGTTCTAGATGCACTCTTTTGAGTTGCGTTGCAGCAGATTGAGCAACTTGAATACCTGCGCCAACAGATCCAGTAATAGAAACCATATCTGGACGCTTATGGTCGACAAGTGCGCGGCCAGTTTCTCTTTCGCCACACACAACGTTGAACACACCTTCTGGCAAGAACTCAGACATAACTTTGGCCATCCACACCGTTGACACAGGTGTTGTATCACTTGGCTTGAGAACAACTGTATTTCCCGCAGCAATTGCAGGTGCCCACTTCCATACAGCCATCATCATTGGATAATTCCACGGTGTTACTTGCCCGATGACACCAATTGGTTCGCGGCGAATAAAAGAAGTCATACCAGGCATATATTCCGCGGCGGATTTTCCTTCAAGATTTCGCGCCGCACCTGCAAAAAATCTAATCTGATCCACCATAGGTGGAACTTCTTCAGAAGTTGTCAGTGAAATGGGTTTTCCGGTATTACGAGATTCAATTTCAATTAATTCTTCTTGGTTGCTTTCGATCGCATCAGCGATCTTGAGAAGTGCTCTTTGACGTTGAGATGGGGTTGAATCTCTCCATCCAGGAAAGGCATCACTAGCTGCTTTGAATGCAGAATCAATGTCAGCACTATTTGATTTTGGCGCACTCGCATACGCCTGACCCGTTGATGGATCGATAATCGAAGTTGTTTCACCAGAAGTACTAGCTACTTCTTTGCCATTAATAAAATTTGTTAGCTTTTCCATGGTCTTCAGCCTACCAATTGAAATTCTTACGCTCTAGTCCTTACGTGATTTTTCTGCTGCAGCCAATTGACCACATGCGCCATCAATCTCACGGCCTCTAGTGTCGCGAACTGTGACCGGTACACCATAGCTTTCTAGAATTCGCACGAATTCTGCTTCATCCTGAGGTCGCGATGCGGTCCATTTTGAACCAGGGGTTGGGTTCAATGGAATCAGATTGACATGAGCATTGCGATTTTTGAGTAAGCGCCCCAATAAATCTGAACGCCAAGACTGATCGTTGATATCACGAATGAGTGCGTACTCAATTGAATAGCGGCGTCCTGTTTTCTTTTCATAAGCATCAGCTGCTGCTAAAACTTCCTTGACTTTCCAGCGTGAATTAATTGGTACGAGTGAATCACGCAATTCATCATCTGGTGTATGAAGTGAAACAGCTAAGGTAACTGAAATACCTTCTTCAGTAAGTTTCTCAATTCCATTGACTAATCCAACTGTTGATACAGTTACTGAGCGCGCACTAATTCCAAGTCCATCTGGATTTGGGTCGGTAATATTTCTTACGGTGCGCATTACGGCGTTGTAATTGGCGAGTGGTTCGCCCATTCCCATAAATACGATATTTGAAAGACGAGTAGGTCCTCCAGGTAATTCACCTTCTGCACATGCGCGAGCGGCAGCAACAATTTGTTCGGTAATTTCGCCCGCACTCAAATTACGTGTCAGGCCCGCTTGGCCCGTTGCACAGAATGGACAATTCATTCCACAGCCCGCTTGCGATGAAATACATACGGTTACGCGATCTGTGTAACGCATCAGAACACTTTCAACGAGAACGCCATCGTGTAATTTCCATAAATCTTTACGGGTCATTCCGTTGTCGCACGTGACAGAGCGAACTAATTCAATAAGTTTTGGCGTCAACTGATCTGCAATAGCCTGGCGCATTTCTGCTGGGATATCACTCCAAGTTGATGGGTCATTCGAAAGATGAGTGAAGTAGTGCGTCGCAACTTGTGCGCCTCGAAAGCCCGGAAGCCCAAAGGTGGTTGCAAATTCTTTGCGTTCTGCCGGCGAAAAGTCAGCTAAATGCTTGGGAACCTTTTTACGTTGTGGTGGTTCATCAAAAACTAATGTCAGATCAATTGTCATAAATAACGCTTCACTAACTCCAGAGCAAGCCACATAGCTGGCGCTGAGAGCAGAACAGAATCAAGGCGATCTAACATTCCGCCATGACCTGGAAGCAGGGTTCCCATATCTTTGAGTGACATATCGCGCTTCATGGCACTTTCGATGAGATCACCACACGTCGCAGTGAAAACAATCATGAGGGCTGCCGGAATTCCTAACCACCAATGCATATGTAAAACATTGTGAAAGGCGAGAACTCCACCGATGATAGTAAAGACAACTGAACCGATTAGACCTTCGATTGATTTCTTTGGACTAATTTTTGGAGCCAGTGGATGCTTGCCAATGAGTACCCCAACTAAATAACCAAAAGTGTCATTACAGCCAACCAGAATTACGAATGTCATCACTCGTGCTAAGCCATTATTGGGACGTGCAAGAAGAATGAGAAAACCTGCAAGAAATGGCAAGTAAATAATTGTCATAGACGTTGCTGTTGCGCGCTTTACAAATCCTTCTGGGCCATGACGCAAGAGAGAGATGAGAAGAATTGGAAAGGCTATAGCCGTACCAATCGCTAAACCTGCAACTCCCCCATTCCATGTTGCATAGGCAAGACCAAAAGTTGCTAGAACAAGGGATCTAAATGATATTTCAATGTCTACGGCACTAAATGCACGAGCGATTTCGCGAACGCCTAGTACGACAGCGATTGCAACGAGAATTGCGAAAAATTGACGATGATAAGCCAAAGCAAACCAGACAAGTGCGATGAGAGAAACACTTACTGCTATTGAAGGCAGCAACTTTCTACCAGCGCGCTTATTTATCGCTTCGTTTATCGAATTGAAATCAGACACAAAATTGGGAACCTCTCAAATTTCGAGAAGTTCTACCTCCTTGTGCTTGAGCAATTCATCGACCTTTGCAACATGGTCTGCAGTAATTTTCTCTAATTCTTTTTCGCCACGACTAAGGTCGTCTTTACCAATATGACCATCTTTTTCTAATTTTTCAATAGCCTCTTTCGCAGCGCGACGAATATTGCGCATGGAAACTTTGGAATCTTCACTCTTACCTTTTGCAACTTTGATGAATTCTTTACGACGCTCCTCTGTCAGTTGAGGAAAATTGATACGGATTACTACGCCATCATTTCCTGGATTTACTCCTAGATCGGATTCGCGAATTGCCTTTTCAATAGCTGCCATCGCTCCCTTATCAAATGGTGCAATAACGGCCATACGAGCTTCAGGAACTTGGATTGATGCTAATTGTGAGAGAGCGGTGTAGGTGCCGTAATAGTCAACCATGATTTTATTAAACAATGATGGTTGAGCGCGACCAGTTCGAATTGATGCAAAATCATCTTTTGCAACTTCGACCGCTTTGCTCATTTTTGAATCAGCATCCTTGAGGACGGTATTAACATCTGACATTCCAACTCCTCTTTAGTACCTAAGTTTTATTACCTGAGTCGCTTATACGACCAAGGTTCCAATCGATTCGCCACGAACTGCGCGCCCAATATTTCCACTTTTCATTAGGTCAAAGACAACGATAGGCAGGCTGTTCTCGCGGCACAAGGCGAAGGCTGCTGCATCTGCAACCGCAAGTGATTTACTCAAAACTTCATCGTAGGAAATAGTGTCGTACTTAGTCGCTTTAGGATCCTTATGTGGGTCTGCGCTATAGACGCCATCGACTCCACTTTTTGCAAGCAAGAGTGCCTCTGAACCAATTTCAAGTGCGCGCTGGGCTGCAACGGTATCTGTTGTAAAGAAAGGCATTCCTGCACCTGCACCAAAAATTACAACACGACCCTTTTCAAGATGTCGAATAGCGCGGCGCGGAATGTAAGGCTCGGCAACTTGACCCATTGTGATTGCAGTCTGAACGCGAGTATCAACGCCTTCTTTTTCCAGAAAATCTTGAAGTGCAAGGCAGTTCATTACTGTTCCAAGCATTCCCATGTAGTCAGCGCGTGCGCGATCCATACCTCGTTGTTGCAACTCTGCGCCACGGAAATAATTTCCACCGCCGACAACGATTGCAATCTCAACTCCGCTTTTTACAACATCTTTTATTTGTCGTGCGACATCTTGTACTACATCAGGATCAACACCGATGCCTTTAGCTCCACCAAAAACTTCTCCAGAAAGTTTAAGGAGCACTCTCCGATACGTACCTCGTGTACCGGGCATGAGTGCTCCTTACCTTCTAGTTCTTATTCGATATCGAAAGTCTATTGTGAACCTTCGCCGAAATTATTGACCCACGCGGAAGCGATGGAATGACTTCACAGCCGTTCCTGCCTCATCAAGGATTTGTTTAACAGTCTTCTTTGCATCTTTAGCGAATGACTGCTCAATCAAGGAAACTTCCTTGACGAAGCCAGTGACTCGGCCTTCGATGATCTTAGAAAGTGAAGCTTCTGGCTTACCTTCTTCGCGAGCTGTCTCTTCTGCAATACGACGCTCATTTGCAATGAGGTCCGCAGGAACATCTTCGCGATTGACGAATTGCGGTGCAAAAGCTGCAATGTGCTGTGCGATATCGCGCCCAACATCAACTGCATCCTTTGTAAGTTGAACAAGAACGCCAACTTGCGGTGGAAGATCTGGGCTTGTCTTGTGCAAGTAAATACCAACTGGTGAGTCAACAATTACTGCAAGACGACGAACTTCAATCTTCTCTCCAAGCATTGCATTGCCTTCATCGATTACAGACTGAACAGTTTTTCCGTTCGCCATTGTTGATGCAAGAAATGCTTCGACGTTATCAATTTTTGATGAGACAAGGTGTGCCAATAACTCATTTGCGAGCTCTTGGAAACGATCACCCTTTGCAACGAAGTCTGTTTCACAGTTGAGTTCAAGCATCACGCCGAGATTTGATTCGACCTTTGCCACAACTAAACCATTTGAAGTCAGGCGACCTTCGCGCTTTGTTACGCCTTTGAGACCCTTGACGCGAATGATTTCGATTGCTTTGTTGTAATCGCCATCTGCTTCATCGAGTGCCTTCTTGCAATCGAGCATTCCTGCTGCAGTTGCTTCACGTAACTTCTTTACATCTTCTGCTGTGTACGCCACTTATGCCTCCACTGGTGCATCAGATGCTGCTGCTAAAAGATCTTTTTCAACATCAGCTAATGGCTCAGCCACAACTTCTGCCTTAGTTTCTTCTTTCACAGTTGCAGAGCGTGCTGCTAGTCCAGCAACAATTGCGTCAGTGATAACGCGAGTAAGCAAGCCAATTGAACGGATTGCATCATCGTTACCTGGAATCTTGTAATCAACTTCATCTGGATCACAGTTTGTATCCAAAATTGCAATAACAGGAATTCCGAGCTTCTTCGCTTCTTGTACTGCGAGGTGCTCTTTCTTAGTGTCAACAACCCAGATTGCTGAAGGCAACTTGGTCATGTGACGAATACCGTTGAGGTTCTTGAAAAGCTTCTCGCGCTCACGACGTAGCATGAGAAGTTCTTTCTTTGTAAGCAAAAGATCATTTGCATTCTCAAGTGCTTCTAGCTCCTTGAGGCGCTGAATTCGCTTGTAGACAGTTGGGAAGTTTGTAAGCATTCCACCCAACCAGCGTTCAGTCACAGTTGGCATACCAACACGTGCAGCTTGTTCAATGATTGGTTCTTGTGCTTGCTTCTTTGTTCCAACGAAAAGAACGTGTCCGCCTTTAGCGACAGTGTCCTTTACGAACTCATATGCACTATCAATGAGTGCAAGTGACTGCTGGATATCGATGATGTAAATGCCATTGCGCTCTGTGAAAATAAAACGCTTCATCTTTGGATTCCATCGACGTGTTTGGTGTCCGAAGTGGACTCCACTGTCGAGGAGTTCTCGCATTGTTACAACTGCCATGACGGCATACTCCTTCTTAGGTTTTCGCGCACTGCGCAATAAACCCGCTCGGTTTTGATTTAGCAATGTGCTAAACCCGTCGCACTCAAAGTCACCGACCACAATTTCTTGCGGACCGAGGTGGTTATGCCAACTAGGTTGGTGAGTGCTGAGATGTCACCAGATTGCTCTGGTGCACTGGGAATCTTACCCGAGCTTTGAGCGTGAAAAATCCACCCTTATGCGCGAGGGTGAGCCTGCTTGAAAGCCTTGTGCAATCTCTCAGTCGATACATGGGTGTAAATCTGGGTCGTTGCAAGGGATGCGTGACCCAAAATTTCTTGAACTGTTCGCAGATCAGCGCCACCTTCAAGTAAATGAGTAGCAGCAGAATGGCGAAGTGCATGTGGCCCCATTCGCTCTATTCCCTCTATCGCCTCAAGTGCGTTATAAACAACAGTTCGAACTGTGCGCTGATCAATTCTTTTTCCGCGAGCACCAAGGAATACAGCATCCCCCGATGTTGAATTTTTGAGTTCATCACGGCCCTTTGAAAGCCATTCTTTGAGTGCGCGCATTGCCGGATTGCCAATTGGGATTACGCGCTCTTTATTTCCTTTACCTAACACGCGAATCGTTTGTCGGTCGTAATCAATATCTAGAAAATTCAATCCACACAGTTCTGCAACACGAGCACCACTTGCATAAAGGATTTCAACCATGGCGCAATCACGAATCGACAATGGTGTTTCTTCTTCGGCTACGCGTGTGGCTAGAGAATCCATCGCCTCTTTAGCACCTTCCATTGTCAATACATCTGGCAATGTGCGATGGCCCTTAGGAGTTGCAAGTGTGGAGCCAACATCAGTTGGAATGTACTTATTTTTGTATGCCCACTTTGTGAAGAGCCGTATCGATACTGCGCGACGCGAAAGGGATGTACGCGCTCCCCCTTTTACTTGTTGATTAGCAAGCCATGACCGTAAGTGCAGCAAGGTAAGTTGTGAGAATTCTGAAAGGCCAAGAGTTTCTAAATGAGCAATAAGACTTTCTAGATCTCCGCAGTAGGCACGGATGGTATGAACCGAGAGGTTTCGTTCTTTCTCTAAATGGCGCTGAAAGGCAAGAAATACAACTTCTAAGTCATTAGCCACACTAAAACTTTACTCGGGTTTACGTCCCTGACGTAGGAGGCCGAAGGTGAGTGCATCTTCGAGTGCCATCGCAGAGGCAGCGATAACGTTTTCATGAACACCGATCGTGTTCCATTCGCCTTTACCGTCGCTAGTTTCAACTAATACACGTGTTATCGCACCAGTACCTAAGCGGCCTTCAAGAATTCGGACTTTGTAATCAGTGAGTTCTAGAACAGCAAGTTCTGGATAAAGTTGTAGTAAGCCAGAGCGAAGCGCAGTATCAAATGCGTTGACGGGACCATTTCCGGAACCATTACATGAAATCTTTTTACCAAGGGCGGTAACTGTTACTTCTGCTTTTGTAACAATACTTTGATCTTCGCCTCGCTCTGTTGTTGTGAGCCAATGTTCGATAGTGAAGAATTTTGGGCGAGATCCAGAGAGTTCTTCAAGTAGCAAAAGTTCAAATGAGGCATCGGCGGCTTCAAAAGTAAAACCACGAGATTCCATCTCTTTGACTCGATCTACTACGCGACCAATGATTTCGCGATCTCCTTTGAGATCGATACCGAGTTCTTGAGATTTCAATTCAATAGATGCACGGCCAGCCATATCTGAGACAAGCATGCGCATATCGTTACCGACAGAGAGTGGGTCTTCATGTTGGTAGAGAGATGGATCAACTTTGATAGCACTTGCATGGAGCCCTGCCTTGTGAGCGAATGCAGAAACACCGACATAAGGTTGGCGAGCACTTGGATTTACATTTGTAACTTCTGCGATTGCATGCGAGATTCTAAAAGCTTCGCGCAAAGATTGTGGTGGTAGAACTAATTGTTTCTTCTTGAGTTCTAGGTTTGCAATAATTGTTACAAGGTCAGCATTTCCGGTTCGCTCACCATAGCCATTGAGAGTTCCTTGAACATGTGTCACTCCTGCTGCAACTGCGGCCATTGAGTTTGCAACTGCACAGCCTGTGTCATTGTGACAATGAATTCCAAGGCGCGCAGAGCTGGCAGATAAAACATCATGTACAACTTGAGAAAGTTCATCAGGCAACATTCCGCCATTGGTATCGCAGAGAGCAATGACATCGGCCCCTGCTTCTGCAGCAACGCGGACAACTTCAAGTGCGTATGTGCGGTTGTTGCGATATCCATCGAAGAAGTGTTCTGCATCGAGAAAAACGCGTTGACCTTCAGCTATGAGGTGAGTAACTGAATCACGAATCATTGCCAGGTTTTCATCCAGAGTTGTTTTGAGAGCTAAGTCAACATGGCGGTCAAATGATTTTGCAACAAGAGTGACTGCTGGTGCACCTGAATCACGGAGTGCACCCAGTAGAACATCATCGGCTGCTTTTACATTTGGGCGACGAGTCGCTCCAAATGCGACAAATGTTGCATTCTTTAGAACTAATTCTTTTTTAGCGCGCGCAAAGAATTCTGTATCTTTTGGATTTGCTCCAGGCCATCCACCTTCAATAAAGCCAACGCCGAGATCATCTAAATGGCGAGCTATCGCTAACTTGTCATGAACAGAGAGATTGAGGCCTTCTTGCTGAGCGCCATCGCGAAGCGTGGTGTCGTAAATATGAAATGCATCGGAGACTGGCATTTAGATAACCGCGTGCATCCACTTGTGCGTATCTGCAATCTCCCCATGTTGAATTCCTAGAAGTGCATTTCGAATTTGCATTGTGATTTTTCCAGGTTGTCCATCACCTGTAATCCAGGTTCCCATTGCGCTCTTTGCTTGACCAACAGGTGAAACAACAGCAGCAGTTCCACATGCAAAAATTTCAGTGATCAGTCCACTTGCAACACCGTCGCGCCAATCATCAACGCTAATCATTGTCTCTTCAACTTTGTATCCAAGGTCTACTGCAACACTGAGTATTGAATCTCGCGTAATTCCTGGTAACAAAGTACCAGTTAGTTTTGGAGTCATGACTGTTGCATCAGCGCCACTACCTTTGATGAAGTAGAGATTCATTCCACCCATCTCTTCAATCCACTTACGTTCAATTGCATCAATCCATACAACTTGATCGCAACCTTGCGCCGCTGCTGCTTTTTGTGCAATAAGTGACGCGGCATAGTTGCCACCACATTTAGCTTCACCAGTTCCACCGAGGGCGGCACGAACATACTCAGTAGAAATCCAGACACTTACTGCCTTTGATGGATCAAAGTAAGCACCAGCTGGAGTTGCAATCAACATATACAGCGCTTTATTAGATGGGCGAACCCCTAAGCCAACCTCAGTTGCAAACATAAATGGACGAATGTAGAGAGATTCACCAACTTTATTTGGAACCCAGCCGGCATCCTGGCGAACAAGTGTTTCGACAGTTTCTAGAAATAAACTCTCTGGCATTTCAGGAAGTGCTAAACGTTTTGCAGAGCGAGCAAAGCGCTGTGCATTCGCTTGTGGACGAAATAGTCCGATGCCTCCATCAGGTTGGCGATATGCCTTCATACCTTCAAATATTTCTTGACCATAATGAAAAACTGCAGTTGCTGGGTCTAAGGAAATTGGTCCATAAGGCTTTAGTTCCGGCTCACTCCAGCCATCTTTTTCACTCCACTCACACACAACCATGTGGTCTGTGTAGTACTTACCAAAACCACCTTCGGCAACAAGGGCGTCACGTGTCGCGGCATCTTTGGCATTGGGGTTGAGTGAAGTTTTCATAATTAGAGGGCTGCGACGAGCGCATCTCCAATTTCACTTGTACTGCGCTTTGTATTCCCACGAGCTGCTAAATCTTTAGCAACTGCGCGTTCAACATCGCGTGCAGCATCGGTAAGTCCAAGGTGGTCAAGCATCATGGCAACAGACATCACTGTTGCAGTTGGATCTGCAATTCCTTTACCTGCAATATCAGGTGCTGAACCATGAACTGGTTCAAACATTGAAGGGAACTTCTTTTCAGGATTTATATTTCCTGAAGCAGCCAAACCAATACCTCCGCAAATAACTGCTGCTATATCAGTGAGTAAATCTCCAAAAAGATTATCTGTAACTATCACATCGAAGCGCTCTGGGTTTGTAACCAAAAACATTGCCGTGGCATCGGCATGTAAGTACTCGGTTGTAACGCTTGGATACTCTTTGGCAACTTCATTGAATGTGCGAGTCCAGAGATCTCCTGCATGAACGAGCACATTATTTTTATGCACCATGGTCAATTTCTTGCGATCACGCACAGCTGCACGTTCAAATGCATCACGAATTACGCGCTCCACACCGTGGCGAGTATTGATGCTCTCCTCCGTTGCAACTTCACGCTGTGTTCCGCTTGCGAAATTTCCACCTGATCCTGCGTAAGGGCCTTCAGTTCCTTCACGAACGACAATGAAGTCAATTGGTTCCTTTGATACAAGTGGTGTTGCAACGCCTGGTAACAACTTCGCTGGGCGAAGATTTACATAGTGATCAAATGCAAAACGAAGTTTTAGAATAATTCCGCGCTCCAGAATGCCATTGGGTACATTGAAATCACCCACTGCACCAAAAAGAATCACATCATTCTTCGCAATTTCTGCCAGCACGGCATCAGAGAGAGCTTCTCCAGTCTTGCGCCAAGAAATCGCACCTAACTCAAATGAAGTCTTTTCAAATGACACATCATATTTCTTTGAGATAGCGTCCAAGACTTTGATTCCTTCGGCCACAACATCTGGACCGATTCCGTCGCCGCCGATGACAGCTAACTTAATGCTTGTCATTTGTTCTCCAACGTCACTGAACGTACAAGAGCTGCTCCAGTTTCTTGCACTACAGCAGCGACAAGTGCATCGCTCACAGTTGAATCGACTGTGATAGCCATAAGGGCTTCACCACCGGCTTCACTTCGAGCAACTTGCATAGCTGCAATATTTATTCCAGCATTTCCTAGCAATTTTCCAACTGCTCCGACAATTCCTGGGCGATCTGGATAGCGCAAGAAAAGCAAATTATCTGCTGGAGGTAGATCGAGATCGAATGAATCGATTGCAATAATCTTTTCAACTTTACGAATTCCCATCAGAGTTCCATCAACCGTAATTGATTTTCCATTGCTGAGTGCGCAACGCAAAGAGATCATGCTGCGATATTCAGGGCTCTCTTGATCAGAATCAACAGTTGAAGTGATGCCACGTTCTGCTGCAATTCCTGGGGCATTGACATATGTAACCTCTTCAGCGCCAACTGCGATTAGTGCGCCTTTGAGTGCACTTGTTGCCAGGATTGAAGAATCATGACCAGAGATATCTCCGCGAACATGTACATCCATGCTCACTGGTAATTCACCTGCGAGCGCCGTTGCAATTTGTGCCATCTTTTCAACAAGTGGAAGCGATGGGCGAATATCTTCGTGAATTGCTCCACCTTTAACGTTGACTGCATCTGGTACCAGCTCGCCAGCAAGTGCTTTACGAACAGAAACAGCAACTGCAATTCCTGCACGCTCTTGTGCTTCATCAGTAGATGCACCTAAGTGTGGTGTTGCGACAACATGATCAAGTGTGAACAGTGGTGAATCAGTACATGGTTCAGTTGCAAAAACATCGAGACCGGCTCCTGCAACGCGACCTTCTGTAATTGCATCAAAGAGCGCAGCTTCATCCAGTACTCCCCCGCGGGCAGCATTGATGATGCGCACAGATGGTTTAACCTTCTTGAGCGCTTCAACACCGATCAAGTTTGCAGTCTCTTTTGTCTTTGGTAAGTGAATTGTTATGAAATCACTTACTTTGAGAAGTTCATCGAGTTCCATCAGTGTTACGCCCAGTTGTGCAGCGCGAGCTGGCTGTAAGTAAGGATCGTATGCAACAACATTCATTCCGAATGCCTGCATGCGATGTGCAACTAATTGACCAATGCGGCCAAAGCCAACAATGCCAAGTGTCTTTTCAAATAGTTCTGCCCCTGTGTATTTAGAGCGTGCCCATTTTCCATTACGAAGTGCGGCATGTGCTGGTGAAATAAAACGTGCAGAGGCAAGCAATAATGAGATTGCGAGTTCTGCTGCGCTGACAATATTTGACGTTGGAGCATTGACTACCATTACTCCTGCGGTAGTAGATGCAGGAATATCAACATTGTCGAGACCAACGCCTGCACGAGCAATAACTTTCAAACCTTTTGCAGCAGCAATCGCTTCTGCATCCATTTTGGTAGCAGAACGAATCAAAACTGCATCAACACCCTTTGCAAGTTCGGCCAAGAGTTCGGTGCGATTTGCGCCATCACAATGGCGAACCTCGAAATCTGGACCTAGCGCGTCAAGTGTTGCAGGACTTAGTTCTTCAGCAATCAGTACGACGGGTTTAGCCACGGGCAGCGCTTCCTTCTTTGTAGTCATCCTTATTTGAATTCTTCATCCAACTAAACATTTTGCGAAGTTCGCGACCAACAGATTCAATAGGGTGAACTTCACCCTTTGCGCGAAGTGACTTGAACTCAGGTCCGCCCGCATCTTGATCATCAATAAAGCGCTTTGCAAAAGCTCCGCTTTGAATGTCAGCAAGAACTGCCTTCATATTCTCTTTGACGTGTGGATCGATAACGCGTGGACCAGAGACATAATCTCCAAATTCAGCAGTATCAGATACCGACCAGCGTTGCTTTGCAATTCCACCTTCGTACATCAAGTCAACAATCAACTTGAGTTCATGCAGACATTCAAAGTAAGCAACTTCTGGTTGGTAACCAGCTTCGATCAAAGTTTCAAAACCATACATAACAAGTTGTGAAGCACCACCACAGAGAACTGATTGTTCTCCGAACAAATCAGTTTCGCACTCTTCTGTAAATGTTGTAAGGATTCCACCGGCGCGAAGTCCACCGATTCCTTTTGCATATGAAAGTGTGAGTGGCCATGCATTACCTGTTGCATCTTGTTCTACTGCAACAATAACTGGAACTCCACGA
>CANFXM010000004.1 GCA_947451045.1 Actinomycetota bacterium
ATTTCACAGCTGCTCCAGCTGTATCGGGAGTTGGCCACCAATCATTTACTGAAGCCCAGATGATGGGTTGGGTTAAGTTATTGGCGCAATCTGCAAAGACAGGTAAAGCCCCAAGTCAGAAATTTGTTGGTTCAGCAATCTTTGCCAAGATTGATCCGAACTTGAATACAGATCCTGACTTCTTACCAAATCTCTTGAAATATAAGAGCTAAGTAGAAAATATCAAGGGCAGGGCTTCGGGAAACCGGGGCCCTGTTCTTTTTTCTTTGCCATTACTCTTAAGCCATGACTTCGATTGCTACTCCTGCCGATATGCATGCACTCGGTGTGCGCATCGGGCAATCACTCAAAGCAGGAGATCTTCTTTTGATCAATGGGCCACTTGGGGCTGGGAAAACTGTGCTTGCACAAGGTATCGGTGAGGCATTGGGACACACAGATATTACTTCTCCTACCTTTGTTATTTCTCGAGTGCATAAAGGTGCGCTCTCACTTATTCACGTAGATGCATATCGGTTAGTAGATTCAAAAAATCCTAATCTTTATTTGGATGATCTCGATTTAGATTCACAACGTGAAAGCGCTGTCATCGTTATCGAATGGGGTGGGCAAGAATCCGCCCGCCTCGATGATGAACGTCTTGAAATATTTATTGACCGCAGCGAGGATATTCGAAAAGTAAGTGCAACTGGTGTTGGTGTGCGTTGGCAAGGATTCTCATTATGAGCACATCGCTCGTCATTGATACCTCGACAAATCGCACAGTTGTCGGTGTTGTTACCGATGGAAAACTCATCTGGAGTGGTCATCGCGATGGCGCAACTGCCCACGGTCCATCACTTCCACTTTTAGCAGAAGAGGCAATTACCGAACATAACATTGACCAAGTAATCGTTGGAATGGGACCTGGCCCATTTACGGGATTACGAGTTGGAATTGCATTCGCACATACATTTGCTCGCGCTCGCAATATTGAGGTCATAGGTATTTGTTCACTTGACGCCATTGCCGCGCAAATAAATGAGAAAGATTTCATTATTGCAACAGATGCACGCCGTAAAGAGTGGTACTGGGCTCGATATACAGATGGAATTCGCGTTGGAGAACCAGAAGTTAGTTTTCCCACCTATGTAGAAAAAATTGCTACAACCGTTCACTTCGGTCTTTTCCCAGACCTTATAGCGATGACTGATCTTGCAAAGCAAAGACCAATTACCGAACCAATGTATTTACGCCGACCCGATGCAGTAGCAACGGCGGATCGCCCATGATTACTTACCGCGAAGCTAGCGCCTTGGATATTCCAGTACTCACATCGATGGAGAAAATACTTTTCCCTGATACGCCGTGGTCAACTGCGCAATTCAAAGAAGAGTTTGCTGGTGTTCCTCGCACTCGTTATTTCTGCGTTGCAACAGATGGCGAAAACATCATCGGCTATGCAGGTGTAATGGTTATCGCCCCCGGAGTTGAGGCAGACATACTCACTGTTGGAGTCCTCGAGACATATAGAAAACAAGGCATAGGACGCGCCTTTATGGATCAAATAGAAACATGGTCCGTGCAACGCGGCGCACCAGCGATGATGCTCGAAGTTGATGTTGAAAATATTGCAGCAGTTGCACTCTATGAAAGCCTGGGCTATTCAAAGATATCGACTCGAAAAGATTATTACGGCCCATCTCTAGATGCTTTCGTAATGCGTAAAGAGTTGGTGCACGCATGAGCCAACCAATAGTTCTAGGTATTGAAACATCATGCGATGAAACAGCAATCGGCATCGTTCAGGGTCGCACTTTGCTTGCAAATGTCATTGCATCTAGCGTTGAAGAACATGCACGCTTTGGGGGAGTAGTTCCTGAAATTGCTAGCCGCGCACACCTTGAAGCAATGATGCCAAGTATTGAGAACGCACTTATAGATTCAAAACTATCTCTCAGTGATATCGATGCAGTTGCAGTCACCGCTGGTCCAGGACTTGTCGGTGCACTCCTTGTCGGTGTTGCCTCCGCTAGTGGATTAGCACTTGGTCTTGGAAAACCGTTATATGGAGTCAACCATTTAGCTGCGCACGTTAGCGTTGACTTCCTAACCCATGATCAACCACTCGATCCCACTATTGCTTTACTCGTTAGTGGTGGTCACTCATCACTTCTACAAGTCGATGACATCACCCAAACCATTACAAAACTTGGCGCCACTATGGATGATGCTGCAGGAGAGGCGTTCGACAAAATTGCTCGCGTAATGCAGCTAGGTTTTCCTGGCGGTCCAGCAATAGATTCGCTGGCAAAATCTGGAAATGCCACTGCAATCAATTTCCCTCGCGGACTTACAACATCGCAAGATTGGGAAACTCGTCCATTTGATTTCTCTTTTTCTGGATTAAAAACTGCAGTCGCGCGTTATTTAGAATCAACGCCAGGTTATGCAAAAGCAGATGTTGCAGCCTCTTTCCAAGAGTCAGTTGTTGACGTGCTGATGCTCAAAGCAATTGCTGCATGTAAAGAGAGCGGAATTAATTCATTGGTAATTGCTGGCGGAGTGGCTGCAAATTCCAGGCTTCGCGCAGTTGCTACAGAGCGCTGTGAAAGAGCAGGTATTCGCCTTCGAATCCCAAGTCCAGCTTTGTGTACCGACAACGGCGCAATGGTTGCAGCATTGGGTTCGCTGATGGTTGCAGCAGGTAGATCGCCTAGCCCAACCGCTTTTGACGCTGATTCTGGCCTCCCAGTGACAACTGTGGCGCTCTAAAAACTCTAATTTGCCGTTGGGAATAGCCTCGCCTAGAGTTGGCGTTAGCACTCTAGGGTCGAGTCTGCTAAACGGGCAGATCCCCACGAGGAAGTATCACCACTAGTAATAAGGAGAAAGCCATGGCCGTAGCCATTAAGCCACTAGAAGATCGCATCGTTGTAAAGGCATCAGAGGCCGAGACAACTACTGCATCAGGTCTTGTTATTCCTGATACTGCAAAGGAGAAGCCACAAGAGGGCACAGTCGTTGCAGTTGGACCAGGTCGCTTTGATGATGGTGTCCGCGTTCCTATGGATGTCAAAGTTGGCGACGTAGTTTTGTATAGCAAGTACGGCGGAACTGAAGTTAAGTACAACAACGAGGAGTACTTAGTACTTTCAGCTCGCGACATTCTCGCTGTAATCGAGAAGTAGTAATGGGAAAAATTCTTGAATTCGACGAGCACGCTCGTCGCGCAATGGAACGTGGCGTCAACATTCTTGCTGACACCGTCAAGGTAACTCTGGGGCCTAAGGGTCGTAACGTAGTTATCTCAAAGTCTTTTGGCGCACCAACAATTACTAACGATGGCGTAACAATTGCGAAAGAGATTGAACTCTCTGACCCAGTTGAGAACATGGGCGCACAGTTGGTAAAAGAAGTTGCCACAAAGACAAACGATGTTGCCGGCGATGGAACTACTACTGCGACAGTGCTTGCACAAGCAATGGTCAAAGAGGGTCTTCGCAACTTAGCAGCGGGTGCACAGCCAATGGATTTGAAGCAAGGAATTGAAGCCGCCGTTATAGCGATTTCTGCTCGTTTGGCTGAGAATGCAACTGTTGTAAAAGACAAGGCACAGATTGCAGATGTTGCAACAATTTCAGCACAAGATCGTGTTATCGGTGACCTCATTGCAGAAGCAATGGATAAGGTCGGCAAAGATGGCGTCATCACTGTTGAAGAAGCATCTACAACTGGTCTTGAACTCGAATTTACTGAAGGTATGCAATTCGATAAGGGTTACATCTCTCCATACTTCGTAACGGATCAAGATCGTATGGAATCAGTACTAGAAGATGCCTATGTTCTTATCTCAGGAAACAAGATTTCAGCGCTCGCTGACCTCTTGCCAATCCTTGAAAAGGTTGCACAGGCCTCAAAGCCACTTTTGATTATTGCCGAAGATGTAGAAGGCGAAGCGCTTTCAACAATGGTGGTCAATCGCATGCGTGGAGTATTTACTTCAGCTGCTGTGAAGGCACCAGGCTTTGGAGATCGTCGCAAGGCAATGTTGCAAGATATTGCAGTCCTTACAGGTGGGCAGGTTGTTTCATCCGATATCGGAATGAAGCTAGACCAAGTTGGACTTGAATCCCTTGGAAAAGCTCGCCGAATCGTTATTTCAAAAGATGCAACAACAATCGTTGATGGCGCAGGGGACAAGGCAGCAGTAGCTGCACGCGTTTCTGAAATCCGTAACGAGATTGCCAATACAGATTCTGATTGGGATCGCGAGAAGCTACAAGAGCGCGTTGCAAAACTTGCTGGTGGTGTCTGTGTAATCAAAGTTGGAGCACATACTGAAGTTGAGTTGAAAGAGAAGAAGCACCGTCTAGAAGATGCAATCTCTGCAACTCGCGCAGCAGTAGAAGAAGGAATCGTTATCGGTGGAGGAGCGGCACTTGTTCACGCAGCTGATTCACTCGAAGGCGATCTTGGATTCACTGGTGATAAAGCAGTTGGTGTTCGCCTAGTTCGCAAAGCTTGTGATGAACCACTTCGCTGGATTGCAGAAAATGCAGGCCTTGAAGGTTATGTTGTAGTTGCAAAGGTTCGCGCAATGAAAGCTAACGAAGGTTTCAATGCTGCAACTGATGTCTATGGCGATCTTGCAAAAGATGGTGTCATCGATCCAGTGAAAGTAACTCGTTCAGCACTTGCTAACGCTGCCTCAATCGCTGCAATGTTTATTACAACAGAAGCTGTTGTTTATGAGCGTCCAGCTGATCAAGAGCCAGAAGCGGGTGGACATGGACACTCACACGGACCTGGTGGACATTCTCACTAAGTAGTTATTCTTACCTCCATGGAGCAACTAACACTCTCAGTGGATTGCGGTGGCTTGGGAATCAAAGCATCAGTACTCGATAGTGCTGGAACTATGAGAGCCCAGGCCATTCGCATTTCTACGCCGTATCCACTTTCTCCAACTCGTTTGATTGAAACAATTGTTGAACTTTCCAAGTCATTACCTACCGCAGATCGCGTCAGTGTTGGAATGCCAGGAATGATGCGCCATGGTGTTGTTGTATCAACGCCTCATTACATAAATACTGCAGGGCCACGCACTCGTATGGATCCTGAATTAAAAAAAGCGTGGGATGGCTTTGATATGCGTGAAGGTCTAACGCATGCAATAGGAAAACCTACGTTGGTGCTAAACGATGCAGAGGTCCATGGTGCTGGTGTTGTTGTGGGTTCAGGATTTGAAGTTGTGCTCACATTAGGAACCGGACTTGGTTGCGCAGTTTTTGATGGCGGAAAATTAGCGCCTCATATTGAACTTTCACATGCAACTATTCGCCGCAATGAAACTTTTGATAGTTGGATTGGTGAACACCAACGTCGTTTACTGGGAGATTCTTTTTGGTCTCGGCGCATCAAGGCCATGGTCGATGAATTGCGTCCAGTTTTTCATTGGGATCGTCTTTATTTAGGTGGTGGAAATTCGCGCAGAATAAAAGATTCAGTGATTCATAAATTAGGTGATGATGTAGTAATTGTTCCTAATGAAGCAGGAATCATTGGTGGGGTTCGAGCATGGAGTTTGCTCGGAGATAATTAGGAAGCGTGTGAAATTTTTGGCGGGATACGCGAATCAATAATCGCTAGGCGATCATCTTCTGATAAGCCTCCCCAAATTCCGTATGGCTCTTGCACGGCAAGGGCGTGAGTACGGCATGCGGCCATGACGGGACAGGATGCGCAGATTGCTTTTGCTGCATTTTCGCGATTGCGCCGGCGTGGGCCACGTTCTCCATCTGGATGAAAAAACATTTCGGCAGGCAAGTCACGGCATGCACCCTCGTATTGCCATTCCCAATTATCAGCAGTGGGTTGGGGTAGTCGTGAAATTTCAGCCATGGCAATACCCTACAACCGAGTCATAAGTTGTTCAAGCAGAAACGAGCCATATCTTGTTCATGAGCGTGTTTTGGAGTGGTGAGTTCGCCCACTTCACGACACCATTAGAGCGTGGAAGAGTTACTCACCGTTGCGGCAGTCGCCAGAAGGCTCGGGATTGCCCCCGCAACACTTCGCACATGGGACCGTCGTTATGGCCTTGGTCCAACTAATCATGAAGAAGGAAATCATCGAAAGTATCACCCTCACGATGTAGCGCGATTGATGGTGATGCGCAGACTGATTGCATCCGGGGTCTCTGCCTCTGATGCAGCTGATCAAGCATTAGAACATAAGGGTCAAGTGAGCCTGCGTTCAACTGAATTAAAATTTGTAGACCGAAGTGATCTTGTGAGCGCCATTCATCGTTCTGCGGTGGCCCTAGATCGTGACTTCGTCGTAAGTTCACTTACTAAAGATATTAAGAAAAATGGTGTCATTCGTTCATGGCAAGAAGTAATTGTCCCCGTGCTCACATCCATTGGGCACACATGGGCGACCTCAGGCAATGGAATTGAGGTCGAACATTTTCTGAGTGAAATTTTGCAATCAATAATGCGTGAGAGAACCGCAAAAATAACTACTCCGGTAAATCCACATCCGGTTTTATTAGCTGCAGTCGGAGAAGAATTGCACTGTCTGGCTCTGCATGCATTAGCTGCAGCGCTAGCGGAAAAAAATATCGAAAGTTATTTTCTTGGTTCCAGAACCCCACATGAAGCAATATGTGCAGTTATAAAGCGCACTGCGCCACCGGCAATATTTTTATGGGCTCAATTACCAGTCAACGCAAAGCCAAAGTTTTTCAATGAACTACCTAATGTGCGTCCAGCTCCAAGAGTTGTATTAGGTGGCCCTGGCTGGAACCCCAAGGAATGTACAAAAGTTGCTGTGGCTCAAGATTTATCTAGCGCCTGCCTTGAAATCGAGCGTGCAGTAGGGCTCTAAAGCCCAGATAGACTTACGCCTTCATGAGATTGAAGAAGGAGGGCCGATGAGCGATTACGAGAAGATCGCGATGCTCGGCCTCACATATGACGATGTTTTGCTGCTACCTGATGCCTCCGAGGTAGTCCCATCGGAAGTAAATACCGCCACTCACCTCACACGAAATATTGCGCTCGCAATTCCACTTGTTTCATCTGCGATGGATACTGTTACCGAATCAGAGATGGCCATAGCAATGGCAAAAGCTGGTGGCATCGGAATTATTCATCGCAACTTGCCTATTGATGCTCAAGTAACCCACGTTAAATTAGTCAAAAATGTTGGCTTAGCAGGTGCTGCTGTTGGTGTGGGCGATGATGGTTTTGCACGCGCGCAAGCATTAATCGAAGCAGGTGTTGATGTTGTTGTAGTTGATACCGCACATGGTCATCACCGCGCAGTACTCGATGCAATTGAGAGAATCAAAAAGTTTTCTGCCATAACTGAAATTATTGGTGGCAATGTTGCAACTCGCGCTGGTGCACAAGCACTTATTAACGCAGGTGCTGATGCTGTGAAAGTTGGAGTAGGTCCGGGATCAATTTGCACAACTCGTGTTGTTGCAGGTGTTGGCGTTCCGCAAATTACTGCAATTCTGGAAGCAAGCAAAGCATGCGCTAAAGCTGGAATTCCACTGATTGCCGATGGTGGACTTCAATATTCTGGTGACATTGTTAAAGCACTTGTCGCTGGTGCAAACTCCGTAATGCTTGGTTCCCTTCTTGCAGGATGCGCCGAATCACCAGGTGAACTTGTAGAAATTGATGGAAAAAAATATAAGGCATATCGCGGAATGGGTTCCCTTGGCGCAATGCAATCTCGCGGAGAACAAAAGTCATATTCAAAGGATCGCTATATGCAAGACGATGTTTTATCGGAAGACAAACTTGTTCCGGAAGGAATCGAAGGACGCGTTGCATATCGTGGAAGTGTTGCTGAAGTTACGCATCAATTAGTAGGTGGTCTTCGTTCAGGAATGGGATACGCAGGAGCGCCTGATATTGCCACACTTCGTCGTGAAGGCAGACTCATTCAAATTACTGCAGCGGGCTTACAAGAGAGTCACCCGCATGATGTTTTACACGTAGCCGATGCCCCAAATTACCAAGGTAAGAAATAAAGGAGTGCACCATGAGCGATATTGAGATTGCACCAGGAAAACGCGCCCGCACTGCTTATTCTTTTGACGATATTGCCATTGTGCCAAGTCGTCGTACCCGCGACCCAGAAGATGTTTCAACTTCTTGGCAGATAGATGCTTATAAATTCGACCTTCCTATGCTTGCCGCCCCTATGGATTCTGTGGTTTCACCAGATACAGCAATTGAAATTGGAAAGCTTGGCGGACTTGGAGTTCTCAACCTCGAAGGACTGTGGACTCGATATGAGGATCCACGTATTCCACTTGGTGAAATTGCATCGATGCCAGATAAGCATGCAACAAAGCGTATGCAAGAAATTTATAGCGCACCTATTCAACCAACATTGATCAAAGAACGAATCAAACAAATTCGTGATGCTGGTGTGACTGTTGCAGCATCTCTTTCACCACAACGCACCGCAACATTACATAAAGCCGTTATCGATGCAGGTGTAGATATTTTCGTAATTCGTGGAACAACAGTGAGTGCCGAACATGTTGCATCTGAAACCGAATCGCTTAACCTCAAGAAATTTATTTATGAATTAGATGTTCCTGTCATCGTTGGTGGTGTTGCAACTGCAACTGGTGCGTTACACCTCATGCGGGCAGGTGCTGCCGGAGTCCTTGTCGGTTTCGGTGGTGGATCAGCTCACACCACACGCAAAGTGTTAGGTATCGAAGTTCCAATGGCCTCAGCTGTCGCAGAAGTTGCATCTGCTCGTCGCGAATATCTTGATGAATCAGGTGGACGCTATGTACACGTTATTGCCGATGGTTCAGTTGGTCGCAGCGGAGATATTGCGAAAGCAATTGCTATGGGAGCTGATGCAGTGATGATGGGCTCTCCACTTGCTAAAGCAGTTCAAGCTCCTGGATTGGGATGGCACTGGGGATCAGAGGCTCATCATCAAGTATTGCCACGTGGAGAGCGCGTAGCAGTGGGTACAACAGGAACGCTGGAAGAAATTTTACTTGGTCCATCTCATGCAGCAGATGGATCTATGAATCTCTTCGGTGCACTTCGCCGCGCTATGGCAACATGTGGTTATTCCGATGTGAAATCTTTCCAGCGCGTGGAAGTAATTATTCATCGTGCCTAAGGATGTTCCTGAAAGCGGCGCAGTACTTGTCGTCGACTTCGGGGCACAATATGCCCAACTCATTGCACGACGAGTTCGTGAAGCACATGTCTTTTCCGAAATAGTTCCATCCACGATTTCTGCAGCACAAGTAAGTGCCAAAGCCCCTGCAGCCATTATTTTGTCGGGCGGACCATCAAGTGTGTATGCCGAAAATGCACCTAATTTTGATTCTGAAATATTTTCATTGGGAATTCCAATCTTTGGAATTTGCTACGGCTTTCAAAAAATGGCAGCAGCCCTTGGTGGAATCGTAAGCCAGACCGGAAAATCAGAATTCGGTCGTACTGATTTATCTGTGCAACCTAAAACTAAAATTTTTGGTTCAACTCCAGTGCAGCAAAAAGTTTGGATGTCACACGGTGATGCAGTTTCGCAGGCACCAGCTGGCTTCACAGTTTGCGCATCAACTGCAGATACTCCGATTGCTGCATTTGAAAATGAATCAGGAAAATTAGCCGGCGTTCAATTCCATCCAGAGGTTCTACATTCCGAGCATGGTCAAACAATTTTGCAGAATTGGTTACTCAATATTGCAGGATGTACCCCAACGTGGACAATAGCGAACATTGCCGAAAATGAAATTGCAAAAGCCAAAGAAATTATTGGCAATAAGCGAGTTATTTGTGGCTTATCTGGTGGAGTTGATTCAGCCGTTGCAGCAGCCATTATTCAACGCGCAGTTGGTTCACAACTTACCTGCGTTTTTGTTGACCATGGTTTATTGCGTAGCGGGGAATCCGAACAAGTTCAACGCGATTTTGTCGCAGCAACTGGTGTTGAATTAGTTGTCGTTGATGCCGTTTCTCAATTCCTTGATGCGCTTTCGGGAGTTATTGATCCTGAAGAAAAACGTAAAATTATTGGACGTGAATTTATTCGTTCTTTTGAAAAAGCAGCGCGAGATATTGCTACTGGGGGAGAAGTCGAATTTTTAGTGCAAGGCACTCTCTATCCTGATGTTGTCGAATCAGGCGGAGGAACAGGTACTGCAAATATAAAGTCACACCACAATGTTGGCGGACTTCCAGATGATTTGAAATTCACTCTTGTTGAGCCACTTCGCACTTTGTTTAAAGATGAAGTGCGCCAAGTGGGAATTGAGTTAGGACTTCCTGAGGAAATAGTTTGGCGCCAGCCATTTCCTGGACCAGGCTTAGGCATTCGAATTATTGGTGCCGTAAATAAAGAGCGTTTAGAAATATTGCGCCATGCAGATTCCATCGCACGAGCTGAACTCAAAGCCGCGGGCTTAGATCGCGATATATGGCAATGCCCAGTTGTCTTGTTAGCAGATGTGAGAAGTGTGGGAGTTCAAGGTGATGGACGTACATATGGACATCCAATTGTTTTGCGTCCCGTGTCGAGTGAAGACGCAATGACTGCGGATTGGTCGCGAGTTCCGTATGATGTGCTGGAAAAGATTTCGACGCGAATCACAAATGAGGTTCGTGAAGTAAATCGAGTGGTCCTCGATATCACGAGCAAGCCACCTGGAACTATTGAGTGGGAATAAAATGAAACGTATTTTTGGATTCATCGCAGCACTTGCCCTTATTGCAACGAGTTTAGGTACATCACCAGCAGTAAGCGCGACACCAAAGGTCAATCCACCTACCTGTGCTAAATCAACAGCACTTCCACATACGCCAATAAAAGTTATTCAGCCATCAAAGAATTTAAAAGTACTTCCACACACTATTACCTTTACTACAAATTGTGGAGATATTGTTGTTGAAACCGTAGGAAATAAAGCACCAGTAACAATTACTGCACTAACTGCATTGGCGCGGGCTGGATATTTCAACCAAACACTTTGTCATCGACTTACAACACAGGGGCTTTTTGTATTGCAATGCGGAGATCCAACTGCGCGCGGAACTGGCAGCCCAACAGGTTGGAAAGGTTATGCCGATGAGAACTTGCCGGTTGGCAAGCCAATGACGTACCCGGCAGGAACAGTTGCAATGGCTAATTCAGGACCCAATACAAATGGGAGTCAAATCTTCTTTGTTTACGGAGATTCTGCTTTGCGCGCAAATTACACAGTCTGGGGCAAAATTACATCTGGGCTCGATATATTGATTTCAGTTGCAAGCATGGGCGCAGTCCAGCCAGATGGAAAAGGAAAGTATGTCTACGCAGGAGATGGCTACCCAGTACAACTTGTAGCAATCGAGAAAGTAACAGCCAAATAATTAGTTGGTATTAATTATTTTGAACGCTTCAGCAATACGTCCTTCTGGGAATCCAGCAATTCCAGCTGTGCGATGACCCCATTCGCGAACCATATTTTCTAGTTCAGAGTTATGTGCAGTTTGGGAAGCGTGAGAATGTAGCGCTTTCATTTTCAAATCAAAAGTATCTGTAATATCTACAAAGTGATCTGGGTTAGCAAAACCCATCATCCATACTTCTTTTACACGCCAAGGTTCTAAACCCTCATCATCTAATAAGTCTGTAAATGCAAATGGATTTCGTGCATCTGGATAGACAGCTTGAATTGAGGCTTCACCTGAAGCTAAGTGATCAGGGTGACTCGCGCCAATGCGCTCCCAGTTACGTTCTGGACTTTGGCAAACCATTCGGTCTGGTTGAGAAATTCGGATTCTGCGCACAATGTCTTTACGAAGTTCTAACGTGGCTTCTAAGTGTCCGTCAACGTAATTGAGAAAGGTAATATCAGTAACACCAACAGCAGCACCAGCGGCACGTTGTTCACGTTGGCGTACCGCAGGCATATCCGCCTTAGCGATTCCAGATGCTTCTCCACCCTGATCACCATTGGTACAAAAGACATATGAAACTTCGATGCCCTTCTTTACCCATTGTGCAATTGTTCCTGATGCTCCAAAATCTGAATCATCTGGATGGGCATTGATCACGAGGACTTTCTTGATTTCGCTATCGACAAGCGGTTCCATGTGGCTCTCCTTAGATAATGCCTAATACTAATCTCGGAATGGCATTTTAAAGATAGCCTTCCCTTCTTATGACGCAGTCTAACGATCCGCTATTAGTGGGGCTAAATCCCCAGCAGTCACTTGCTGTGACTCATGCAGGTGGACCATTACTTGTAGTGGCAGGTGCGGGCTCCGGAAAAACACGTGTTCTTACACGTCGAATTGCATATTTGATGTCACGCAGAAATGTCGCCCCTTATCAAATTTTGGCAATTACTTTCACAAATAAGGCTGCTGGAGAAATGAAAGAGCGGGTAGCTGATTTAGTTGGACCAATCGCAAAATCAATGTGGGTTTCAACATTTCACTCTGCTTGCGTCCGATTATTGAGACAGGAAGCAAATCGTCTCGGTTACTCCAATTCATTTTCTATCTACGATTCAGCAGATTCTTTGCGCCTTATCACCATAGTTGCTAAAGAATTGAACTTAGATTCGAAGCGCTATCCAGCTCGGCAGTTTCAATCGATGATCTCTAATGCAAAAAATGAATTAATGGGACCCAGTGATTATGTCACTGCAACATCAAACCAGTTTGAAGAAGTTGTAGCCGATGTTTACAGTATTTACCAAAAGCGCTTACAACAAGCCAATGCCATGGATTTTGATGACTTAATTCTCAAAACAGTTCAAGTCTTACAGCAATTCCCAGAAGCCAAAGCTCGCTTTCGTTCGCGCTTTCGGCATGTATTAGTGGATGAATATCAAGACACCAATCATGCCCAGTACATTCTTGTGAAGGAACTTGTAGGAAATGATAACGAAGGAATGCCTGCTGCTGAATTATGCGTGGTGGGAGATGCTGACCAATCAATTTATGGATTCCGTGGTGCGACAATCCGTAATATTCTGCAATTTGAACTTGATTATCCCAATGCCACAACAGTTTTGCTGGAGCAAAATTATCGCTCGACTCAAAATATTCTCAATGCCGCTAATGCAGTTATTACTCAAAATGTAAGTAGGAAAGAGAAGAATTTATGGTCAGAGGCAGGCGCTGGTGCTCCACTGACTGGATACATTGCTGAGAGCGAACATGATGAGGCGCAATTTGTAACTGACGAAATTCGAGAATTGCAGAAAGCAGGAAAATCTCAGCCGGGTGATACAGCTATTTTTTACCGGACGAATGCTCAATCGCGTGTATTTGAAGAAATCTTTATGCGGTCCGCATTGCCTTACAAAGTAGTTGGTGGCCTTCGATTCTATGAACGACGTGAAGTCAAAGATCTTTTAGCTTATTTAAGAGTCCTGGCGAATCTAGAAGATGAAATTTCGATTCGCCGCGTGATTAATTTTCCAAAACGTGGCATTGGTGATCGCGCTCTTGAATGTGTTGAATTATTTGGAAGCGAAAACAATCTATCGTTTTGGCAAGCCCTCAATCGAGCAAACGAAGCCCCTGGTATTCCTAATCGCGCAGCTCAATCAATCAATGAATTTGTTTCAATGCTCATCGCTCTCAATGTTTTAGTTGAGGCAAAAACGCGTCCTTCCGTTATTGTGGAAGCAGTTCTAGAGCAATCGGGTTTACTTAGTGAACTTTCACAAAGTACGGATCCTCAAGATGAAGTTCGAGTAGAGAATATGAAAGAGCTTTTAGCTGTCTGTATGGAATATGAAGAACGCCCGATTGAAGATTTGGGGGAAGACGAAGAGATATCACTCGCCGGTTTTCTCGAAAAAGTTTCTCTCGTGGCCGATGCAGATGAAATTCCAGAGGGAGAAGATCACGGCGGCGTTGTAACGCTAATGACGTTACATACTGCTAAAGGTTTGGAATTTCCAACCGTGTTTCTCACAGGAATGGAAGACGGAATATTTCCACATTCACGAACTCTGGGTGAGAAAGATGAGATTGAGGAAGAACGACGACTTGCATATGTTGGGCTCACCCGTGCACGCGAACGACTTTATATTTCGCGCGCTGAATATAGATCTTCATGGGGAGCTCCTACTTATAATCCTGCATCTCGTTTCCTTGATGAGATTCCAGAAAATTTGATTGAGTGGCGCAATGCAAGTTCGCCGTCGTTATCACCATCGTTAGTAAGAAAAACTAGAACTGCTACTGCACCACCACCTCGTGCAACGGGAAAGAAAATCAACTCCATAGAATTGGCTGTTGGTGAGCGTGTGTCACATGACACATTTGGCCTCGGTACAGTTGTAGCGATTGCGGGCGAGGGCGAAAAGGCTGAAGCAACAATAAATTTTGGACAGTATGGTGAGAAGCGTTTGCTCTTGCGTTACGCACCCGTTGAAAAGCTCTAGGATTAGGTCCTTCGCACACCATTAATTTGAATTGGAGTGATCCGTGGATCTCTTTGAATACCAAGCCCGCGATCTCTTTGAAAAACATGGAGTTCCTGTATTAGCAGCTGCGATTGCCCACACTGCAGATGAGGCAGAAGCTGCGGCAACAAAAATTGGCGGCAAAGTTGTTGTCAAAGCACAGGTAAAGGTCGGTGGTCGCGGTAAAGCTGGTGGCGTCAAGCTTGCAGAAAATTCAGCTGATGCGCGCGAAAAGGCGTCAGCAATTTTGGGAATGGATATTAAGGGACATGTTGTTCGCACTGTAATGATTGCAGCGGCAGCACCAATTGAATCCGAGTATTACTTGGCAATTCTGCTCGATCGTTCCAATCGCACATTCTTAGTTATGGCATCTGTATCTGGTGGAATGGATATTGAAGAAGTTGCACGCACTGCACCAGAAAAATTAGCAAAGATTCCAGTATCTGCAATTGAAGGAATAAAACCTTCAAAGGCTCAAGAGATAGTTAGTGCAGCAAAATTTCCTGGCGATGTTGCAGATCAAGTTGTCCAAGTTTTGCTTAAGCTATGGGAAGTTTTTCAATCTGAGGATGCAACACTTGTTGAAGTCAACCCACTTGTTAAGACCAAAGATGGAAAAGTTATTGCGCTCGATGGCAAGGTAACACTTGATGAGAATGCAGGCTTTCGCCACCCAGACCACGAAGCTCTCATTGATCATGCCGCGACAAATGCCCTTGAAGCAGCAGCCAAGGAAAAAGATCTCAACTATGTAAAACTCGAAGGTGAAGTTGGAATTATCGGTAACGGTGCTGGTCTGGTCATGAGCACGCTGGATGTTGTTGCTTATGCTGGTGAAAAGCATGGTGGAGTTCGTCCAGCAAACTTCCTCGACATTGGAGGCGGAGCTTCTGCTGAAGTTATGGCTAACGGACTTTCAATCATTTTGGGTGACAAAGATGTGAAGAGCGTATTCGTCAATGTATTTGGTGGGATTACGGCGTGTGACGCCGTTGCAAATGGAATTGTGCAAGCCCTTGAACTACTTGGAGATAAAGCAACCAAACCAATAGTTGTGCGCCTCGATGGAAACAATGTTCTTGAAGGTCGTGCGATTCTTAATAAAGCTGCGCATCCATTGATTGAACAGGCAGAAACTATGGATGGAGCGGCAAATCGTGCCGCAGAATTGGCGGCCAAGTAAATGTCTATTTTTCTCAATCAAACAAGCACTGTAATTGTGCAAGGCATGACTGGATCAGAAGGAACTAAACACACTCGTCGCATGCTCGCTTCCGGCACAAAAGTTGTCGGAGGAGTGACACCTGGTAAAGGTGGCCAAGTTATCGATATCGATGGTCATCAATTGCCTGTGTTCAATAGTGTTGCAGAAGCAATTGCAGCAACTAAAGCTAGCGTTTCGGTTGTCTTCGTTCCACCAAAGTTTGCTAAAGCAGCAGTTATCGATGCAATTGATGCAGCGATGCCACTCGTTGTTGTTATTACCGAAGGTATTCCAGTTCATGATTCTGCAAGTTTTTATGCACACGCACTTGCAAAGGGAACTACTCGAATTATCGGTCCAAATTGCCCAGGAATTATTAGCCCAGGAAAATCAAATGTTGGAATTATTCCTGCCGATATAACAGGTGCTGGACCAATCGGCTTGGTTTCAAAATCAGGCACTCTGACATATCAGATGATGTTTGAACTTCGCGATATTGGTTTTAGCACTGCAGTTGGAATCGGTGGAGATCCAGTTATTGGTACTACTCATATTGATTGCTTGCGTGCATTCCAAGATGATCCTGATACAAAAGCCATCGTCATGATTGGTGAAATTGGTGGCGATGCCGAAGAGCGTGCAGCTGCTTTCATCAGCGAGTATGTAACTAAACCAGTTGTCGGTTATGTCGCTGGATTTACTGCTCCTGAAGGTAAAACTATGGGTCATGCTGGGGCGATAGTTTCTGGTTCATCTGGAACCGCACAAGGAAAGAAAGATGCGCTTGAAGCAGCAGGAGTTCAAGTCGGAAAAACTCCGAGTGAAACAGCGCGATTGATGCGCGCGATTTTAGAGCGCTAGCGCACAATGTTTCAGCGCGTACTTGCCGTTACTTTGGCTCAAGTATTGCGCAGTATCGCACTTGTACTTCTTCCAATTTCTTTTCTGACACTTATTGCTTGGTCTACCGCAGGAAGCGCAAGTGGAAATACAAGTGATCCAATGCGCGCATCATTATGGATTTGGTTAGCTTTTCATCACCTTCCATTTTCGTTATCGCTACCTCCTGCAGGAACGCCCGGTTACCTTTCATATTTACCTTTAGGTGCCGTAATTTTTCCTATTCTGGCAATTCGAAGTGGATTCTCAAGAACATTAGACCGATTAGATAATGATGTTTCACTAATTACACTTGCACGAATTCTCTTTACGATTGAGTACTCGGTTATAAGTATGTTTTTGGCCTACGCAAGCTCCTCGCAAGGAATCACTCCGCAATGGTATTTCGCACCGCTCATCATTCTTCCATTAGTTCTATTGACGACATTGAGTGCAGGTCGACGTATTGTCTATTCTCAAGCGCTCCTTTTCGGTTCGCGCGCAATGTCATTCTTGCTTGGAATGAGCTCCATAATCTTTGGAATTTCAATCTTTATGCATCTAAGCACAGTGAAAAATCTAACCACAGTTTTGGCTCCAGGATTTCTTGGCGGGATTCTCTTATTGCTTGTTAATATTCTCTACATTCCAAATGCGGTTGTCGCAACGCTTTCGTATTGCGCTGGCTCTGGCTTTGCAATAGGAAGTGGAACATTAGTTGCTCCTTGGACACATCGACTTGCGCAAATTCCAGCTATTCCATTACTTGGTGCCGTACCAACTGAAAAATCACCTTGGTCAATGCTTTCAATTCTTGTAGTCATAGCAATTGGAGTCTTGCTAACAACCTGGACTATTCAATTGAGCGGTCGTACGCTTTTTCAAAGTTATTTTCTTACTTCAATAGTGACGCTTCTTCTAGCTGCATTGAGTAGTGGAGCTTTACTGACAAACACCCTCGATAGTGTTGGAGTATCTCTCTGGAAGTTTCCCTTAGTTTTGATTGCTGAAATTGGAATCGGTATTGCTTTAGCGATTTTTCTTCCGCGTCTCTCTATTCGAAATCCATTGAAAAGGTGAAGAAGTTAGTAATCCTTGCCTCAGGAAATGGAAGTCTGGCACAAGCAATCATTGAGAATTTAGGCATTGAGGCTCATATTATTGCTGTGGTTTCAGATCGAAATGATGCATTTGTATTAGATCGTGCTCGTAAGCATTCTATTCCAACCCAAGTAATTGAGATGAAGAGTGATCGAGATAGATGGAATCAAGAAATTATTGACTGCATAACGAAATTGAATCCAGACCTTGTTGTAAGCGCTGGTTTTATGCGCATCTTATCTCCAGAATTTGTTCGTAAGTTTCCAACAATAAATAGCCACCCAGCACTCTTGCCACAATTTCCAGGGGCCCATGCCGTTCGAGATGCACTTGCCGCCGGCGTAAATGTCACAGGAACAACAATTCATTGGGTAGATGAAGGCATAGATACAGGAAAAATAATTATGCAAGCGCAAGTTTCGATATTTCCTGGAGATAATGAGGCATCTCTCCATGAGAGAATTAAGGAAGTTGAAAGAGGTCTCATAGTCGCGGCCATAAAGGAAGTATTACCAACACTGGAGTCACGCAATGGCTGATCGCAAAGTAATTCGAAGAGCGCTTATAAGTGTCTATGACAAGCACAGGCTATTAGAAATTGGAAAAATACTCACTGATGCTGGAGTAGAAATTCTTTCAACTGGATCAACCGCAAAAAATTTAGCAGCCGCAGGGATACCTGTTACTGAAGTGAGCTCATATACAGGTTTCCCAGAAATAATGGGTGGCCGAGTAAAGACACTGCATCCTCGAGTTCATTCAGGAATTTTGGCTGATCAAAATAATCCTGAACACATGCAAGCCATCAAGGATTTAGATATTGAGCCTTTTGATTTAGTAATCATCAATCTTTATCCGTTCGCAGCCACAATTGCATCGGGAGCAGATTTTGCCGAATGCATCGAACAAATCGATATTGGTGGCCCATCAATGTTGCGCGGAGCTGCAAAAAATCATGGTTCTGTTGCAGTTCTCAGCAGTACTTCTCAATACGACTTACTTATCTCTGCTATCAAAGCGGGGGGATTTAGTGCACAGGAGCGCCAAAGCTTAGCCAGAGATGTTTTTCGAACAACAGCTGAATATGACCTCACCATTGCAACGTGGTTAGATCAAAGCGAAACACTTCCAGAATGGTTTGGTCGGATATGGCATCGCGAAAATACTTTACGCTACGGTGAAAATCCACATCAAAGTGCGGCCATTTATTCAGGTGGTCCCGCAGGAATCGTGGGCGCCAAACAATTACATGGCAAAGAGATGTCTTTCAATAATTACACAGATGCAGATGCAGCATGGCGATCAGTATTAGATCACCGAGATCCAGCAGTTGCAATCATGAAGCATGCCAACCCTTGCGGAATAGCTGTAAGTGAATTAGGAGTAGGTGTTGCATATCAGGCTGCACATGAGTGCGATCCGGTGTCGGCTTTTGGTGGAGTAGTGGCTGCTAATCGAATCGTCACTGTAGAGATGGCACAACCGCTTTCTCAAATTTTTACTGAAGTCATTATTGCTCCGGGGTATGAACCTGAAGCGCTAGAAATACTTTCAAAAAAACCATCAATTCGTATTTTGCAATGCGATGTGCCAACTATCAATCCAATTGAAATTCGCCCAGTATCCGGGGGAGTATTGCTACAAAATACTGATCTCTTGAATGCACCTGGAGATGCAGCATCGCAGTGGCAGCAAGTGTGCGGTGAACCAGTAGATATTCAAACAATGAAAGATTTGGAATTCGCTTGGCGCAGTGTGCGTTCTGTAAAAAGTAACGCAATCTTGCTTGCAAAAAACTCTGCCTCTGTTGGAATTGGAATGGGTCAAGTCAACAGAGTTGATTCTGCAAAATTGGCAGTCGATCGAGCAGGTAATCGGGTCAAAGGAAGCGTCGCTGCAAGTGATGCGTTCTTCCCATTCGCTGATGGATTACAGATATTAATTGATGCTGGAATCACTGCAGTTGTGCAACCAGGTGGCAGCGTGCGCGACGAAGAAGTGATTGCGGCAGCCGCAAAGGCTGGAATTGCAATGTTTTTCACTGGTACAAGACATTTCTCTCACGCCTAATAGGATACGAACATGAGCGCGACTATTTTGGATGGCAAAGCATTAGCTACTCAAATAAAGCAAGGGTTAGCTCTTCGAGTTGTTGCCCTAAAAGCAAAAGGTATTACCCCAGGACTTGGAACCATTCTCGTCGGTGATGATCCTGGTTCGCATTCCTATGTAGGTGGCAAGCATCGTGATTGTGCAGAAGTAGGTATTAATTCAATCCGAATTGATTTACCTGCTACCGCAACTGAGGCAGATGTACTTGCGGCAGTAAGAGATCTCAACTCTTCTAAAGAATGCACTGGTTATATTGTCCAGCTACCACTTCCACAAGGAATCAATACTCAGAAAGTTTTGGAAGCAATTGATCCAGATAAAGATGCCGATGGCCTGCATCCACTTAATTTAGGACGATTAGTAGCCGGCTATGATGCTCCATTGCCTTGCACGCCTCGTGGAATAGTTGAATTACTTCGCCATTACAAAATTAATTTAGATGGAGCAGAAGTAACGGTGATAGGTCGTGGCCTAACCGTTGGCCGACCATTAGGTTTATTACTGACTCGTCGTGCAGAAAATGCAACAGTGACATTGACGCATACGGGAACAAAAGATTTAGCAAAGCACACACGAGGTGCAGATATTGTTGTGGCCGCAATTGGCCAGACCCACTTCCTAAAAGCTGACATGATTAAGCCTGGTGCAACACTTATCGATGTAGGTATCAGCCGCGGTGATTCAGGATTAAGCGGAGATATTTCACCAGAGGCTTATGCAATTGCGGGTTTTGTCTCACCTATGCCTGGTGGTGTTGGCCCAATGACGAGGGCAATGCTATTAACCAATGTGGTTGATGCATGCGACTAAGAGATCGCACTGTTCGCATTGGCAGTTATGCAGTTGTTGCAATCGGAGTCCTACTAGGAATTTTTAGCTTTGCGCGAACTGGCTCACTTTTGGTCGCACTAGGAACACTCGGAATAGCGGTAGATGCCCGTCACTCACGCAAGATCGAGTTTTTCTTGCCACTGGCAATAGCGTTGGCGCTCTTCGCTGTGGCAATAGCACTCCCGCATGGACGGTAGAGTTACCTTGACGTCAAGAGAGTTTTAAACGATAAAGGAGTACGCCATGGGCGGAAAAGTAACAGTTGTAGGTGCAGGTTTTTATGGTTCAACAACAGCACTCCGATTAGCTGAATACAACATCTTTGACACAGTTGTACTTACCGATATCGTCGAAGGCAAGCCAGAAGGTTTGGCACTTGATATGAATCAATCTCGTTCAATTGAAGGTTTCGAAACAAAAATTATTGGCGCAACAACCACTCCTGAAGGTGCCGGCTATGAAGCTACAGCTAATTCTGATGTAGTTGTTATTACTGCAGGACTTCCACGCAAACCTGGAATGAGTCGCATGGATCTCATCGGCGTTAATGCAGGAATTGTGCGCGGAGTTGCAGAAAATATTGCAAAGCATTCACCAAAAGCAGTGATCATTGTGGTTTCAAATCCATTGGATGAAATGACAGCGCTTACTCAAATTGCTTCAAATTTCCCAAAGAATCGCGTAATGGGACAAGCGGGCATGCTCGACACTGCGCGTTTTACAAATTTTGTGGCAGAAAAATTAGGCGTCAAAGTTAGTGCAGTCAAGACGCTGACACTTGGTTCTCATGGAGACACAATGGTTCCAGTACCAAGCCGTTGCACAGTTGATGGGAAAGCTTTGAGTCAACTCCTTTCACAAACAGAGATTGATGAATTAGTAGATCGCACTCGCAATGGTGGCGCAGAAGTTGTTGCGCTTCTTAAAACTGGTTCCGCATATTACGCACCATCGGCTGCTGCAGCTCGCATGGCTAAAGCTGTCATCGAAGATTCAGGTGCGGTTATGCCAGTGTGTGCATGGGTCGATGGAGAATATGGAATCACTGGTGTTTATCTCGGCGTAGAAGCTGAGATTGGTCGCGAAGGAATCAAGAAAGTCGTTGAAAGTAAACTTACAGATTCAGAAGTAAGCGCATTGAAAGCAGCAGCTGAAGCAGTTCGTGCAAAACAAGCAGATGTTCTAACACTCTAAGGAGAATGTAGTCAGATGAATAAGATTAAAGTAGAAGGCACAGTTGTTGAATTAGACGGCGATGAAATGACTCGTATTATTTGGCACTTCATCAAAGATTCGCTTATCTTGCCTTACCTCGATATAAATCTTGAGTACTACGACTTAGGCATGGAAAATCGCGATGCAACAAATGATCAAGTAACCATTGATTCAGCACATGCCATTCAAAAACATGGCGTAGGAGTCAAGTGTGCAACCATCACTCCAGATGAAGCGCGCGTAGCAGAATTTGGACTCAAGAAGATGTGGAAATCTCCTAACGGAACAGTCCGTAATATTCTTGGCGGTGTAATTTTCCGTGAGCCAATCATTATCAAAAATGTTCCCCGCCTCGTTCCTCACTGGACAAAGCCAATTGTCATCGGCCGTCACGCATTTGGTGACCAATATCGTGCGACAGATTTTCTAGTTCCAAGCGCTGGAAAATTGACCATGACATTTGTTCCAGAAGATGGCTCACAGCCAATGGAATTCAATGTCTTTGATTTCCCTTCCTCAGGCATTGCTATGGGTATGTACAACCTTGATGCATCAATTCGCGATTTTGCTCGCGCATCAATGAATTACGGTCTCATTCGAAAATACCCAGTATTTCTTTCCACAAAGAACACAATTCTCAAGGCTTATGACGGCCGTTTCAAAGATATTTTTGAAGAAATTTACCAAGCTGAATTCAAAGCTGATTTCGAAAAAGCAGGAATTTCTTATGAGCATCGCTTGATTGATGACATGGTTGCAACCGCCCTTCGCTGGGAAGGTGGCTATGTTTGGGCCTGTAAGAATTACGATGGAGATGTTCAATCAGATACCGTTGCTCAGGGATATGGTTCTCTAGGTCTTATGACATCGGTACTTATGACACCAGATGGAAAGATTGTTGAATCAGAAGCGGCACATGGAACAGTGACACGTCACTACCGTGAACACCAAGCAGGTCGCGCAACATCAACTAATCCAATTGCATCAATCTTCGCGTGGACACAAGGATTAGCGCATCGTGCCAAACTTGATAACAATGCTGAATTAGCAAAATTCTGTGCCGCACTTGAACGAGTATGTATTGAAACTGTTGAGTCTGGAAAGATGACTAAGGATCTTGCAATCCTTATCTCTAAAGATGCGCCGTGGCAAAATACTCAAGACTTCCTGGCTTCTATTGATGAAAATTTAAAGAAAGCGATGGCATAGGACTTTTTTGAGGACTAACTCTCGTTCTTCTATTGTGCCCCTATAGCAAGAGGTCTAGTTTCCTAATTACGTGAGCACTTAAGCACACGTAATAAGGAGAAAGCAATGACCGATTTCGTTGCTCCAGGTTTACCTGGAAGCAAAGTTACATATTTATCACGCTATGACCATTGGATCAATGGAAAGTTCGTGAAACCTTCATCAGGTCAATATTTCGATAATGTCACACCGATTACAGGAAAAGTATTTTGTGATGTTGCCCGAGGAAATGCTGCAGATATTGATCTAGCACTAGATGCAGCACATGCTGCGGCACCCGCATGGGGACGCACTTCTGCAACTGAACGCGCAATTATTCTAAATAAAATAGCTGATCGTATGGAAGCAAATGTTGAAGCAATCGCTGTTGCTGAAACATGGGAAAATGGAAAACCAATACGCGAAGCTCTTTATGTAGATATCCCACTTGCAATCGATCACTTCCGCTATTTCGCAGCAGCGATTCGCGCACAAGAAGGCTCCGCAGGTGAACTCGACCATGACACCGTCGCTTATCACTTCCACGAACCACTAGGAGTTGTTGGCCAAATTATCCCGTGGAACTTCCCAATTCTGATGGCAGTGTGGAAACTTGCACCAGCGCTAGCTGCAGGAAATTGCGTAGTTCTAAAGCCTGCAGAACAAACTCCAGTCTCTATTCATTATTTGATGAGCATCATTGGTGATTTGTTACCAGATGGTGTTCTCAATATCGTCAATGGATTTGGTGTTGAAGTGGGTAAGCCACTTGCATCCTCTCCACGCATTGCAAAGATTGCATTTACGGGCGAGACCAGCACTGGCCGCCTCATCATGCAATATGCATCAGAGAACATCATTCCTGTCAGCCTCGAACTCGGTGGCAAGAGTCCTAATATTTTCTTTGCAGATGTTGCAGCAGAAAATGATGCGTTCTATGACAAAGCACTTGAAGGCTTCACAATGTTTGCCGTCAATCAAGGTGAAGTGTGTACTTGCCCTTCTCGTGGTCTCATCGACACAAAGATCTATGACAAGTTCTTGGGCGATGTCACAGCACGTACTCAAGCTATAAAGCAAGGTCACCCACTCGACCTATCGACGATGATCGGTGCCCAAGCTAGTAATGACCAACTAGAAAAGATTCTTTCCTATTTTGATATTGGAAAGAAAGAAGGAGCAAAAGTAATTACTGGTGGAACTCGTGCCGACCTTGGTGGCGAATTATCTGGTGGATATTACGTAACTCCAACAATCTTTGAAGGAAAGAACTCAATGAGAATTTTCCAAGAAGAGATCTTTGGTCCAGTTGTATCCGTAACAAAATTTGATGGATATGACGATGCTATGCAGATAGCAAATGACACCTTGTACGGACTCGGTGCCGGCGTATGGACTCGCGATATGAATACTGCATATCGCGCAGGACGTGAAATAAAGGCAGGACGTGTTTGGACAAATTGTTATCACGCATATCCTGCTGGCGCTGCCTTTGGTGGTTACAAAGCATCAGGAATTGGTCGTGAAAATCATAAGATGATGCTTGACCATTACCAACAGACAAAGAATCTGCTAGTTTCATATTCACCAAACAAACTCGGATTCTTCTAAAAAGTTAGGAAGTTATGCAAATGTCTCTGCCGTCTCGTGTCGATGTAACTATCGAGGCGGCAGAGCTTTTGCTCAAGCTGACGAAAATAAATGGCCCGCTGATGTTTCATCAATCGGGAGGTTGTTGTGATGGCTCTTCTCCGATGTGTTTTCTTAAAGGTGAATTCCGCCTAGGTGGATCAGATGTATTACTTGTTGAATTGAATTTCGAAGGCCTGAGTGAGCCAATTTTTGTGTGGATTTCAGCGTCACAATTTGAATATTGGAAACATACTCACCTGACTATTGATCTTGTGGATGGCCGAGGCGGGGGTTTCTCGTTGGAATCACCTGAAGGCAAACGTTTTCTCATACGTTCACGTCTTTTCAGTGATGAAGAATGGGCATTATTAGAAAATGCTCCACTAAAAACAGGAGCATAAAAAAATCCCCGCCAGTTACCCGGCGGGGATTTTTAGTAAAGCGATTACTTAATGCGCTCTCCAGTTGTTGCATTGAAGAGGTGAACTGCAGCAGGGTTGACGCCAACAGTGATTGTGTCGCCAGCCTTTGGTGGGTTCTTTGGATCCCAGCGAACAATTACTTGTGCGCCTTCATCACTTGCATTAGCAAACTTGACTGTTGAATCAGCAGGCTTTCCGTAGACGAATGCATCTGCACCAAGTTCTTCAACAACTTCTACGAGAACGTGGAAGCCAGTTGATGCTGGTGTGAAACCTTCTGGACGAATACCTACTGTGACATTTGATCCAGCGCTTGCAGGAACCGCAATAGCGAGATCTCCAAGCATTGCTTTGCCGCCACTTACTGGAGCTGTCAGCAAGTTCATTGCTGGTGATCCAATAAATCCTGCAACGAATGCATTTGCTGGATTGTCATAAAGATTACGAGGAGTATCAACTTGCTGAAGAAGTCCATCCTTCAACACTGCTACGCGATCACCCATAGTCATAGCTTCAACCTGGTCGTGAGTTACATAAACAGTTGTGATACCGAGGCGGCGCTGTAGCGCTGCAATTTGTGTACGAGTTGCAACACGCAACTTCGCATCAAGGTTTGATAGCGGTTCATCCATAAGGAATACCTGTGGTTCGCGAACAATTGCGCGACCCATAGCAACGCGCTGACGTTGTCCACCTGATAGAGCTTTTGGCTTGCGCTCTAGGTATGGCTCAAGGTCGAGCAACTTTGCTGCTTCGCGAACACGACGATCGCGTTCTTCCTTTGGTGTTCCTGCAATTTTGAGAGCGAATCCCATGTTTTCTGCAACTGTCATATGTGGGTAAAGAGCATATGACTGGAAAACCATTGCAATGTCACGATCTTTTGGTGCAACATTTGTTACATCACGATCGCCAATCAAGATACGTCCGTTATCGATCTCTTCAAGTCCTGCCAACATACGAAGTGATGTTGACTTACCGCAACCTGATGGTCCAACAAGTACAAGAAATTCACCGTCATTAACAGTGAGATTGAGTTTGTCGACTGCAGGTGCAGTTGTTCCTGGATAGATACGTGTAGCGGCTTCGAATACTACTGATGCCATTTCTTTGACTCCTTCTCCGAGCAGGTACGTGCTCGACGGTCCGAGGATGAAGGCGCTGGCGGGGTTCCGACAGCGTGGAGGTAGGTTATGGCATAACACCAGGAAAAGGGAAGTCCTATACTTTGGCCATAATGGAGTCGCATTCGCTGGGAACCCTCGTTGGAGATATCGCTACCGTTGGGGCATTGATAGTGCTCGCATCCCTTTTCGTGGCTGCCGAAATTGCTCTGATCTCTCTTCGCGATAGTCAGATCCGCCAACTCTCAACTAAAGGTCGAAGGGGCGCGCGCGTTGCTCTTTTGGCGCAGAATCCCAATCGATTTTTAGCCGCCGCCCAAGTGGGAGTCACCGTCTGCGGATTTCTTTCTGCAGCATTGGGTGCGGAAAAAATAGGTGGCTACGTAATTCCATGGCTTGAAGGTTTAGGAATTTCTCATAGTTGGAGTACGACACTTTCACTAGTTGGAATTACTTTGGTAATTGCCTACTTCTCACTCGTCTTCGGAGAATTAGTACCAAAGCGACTGGCACTATTTCGCTCGGAACAGATTGCGCTCGCCGCCGCCCCATCTATTGATTTCATAGCAAAACTATTTCGCCCCATTATTTGGTTACTTTCAAAGTCAACCGATTTTGTCGTTCGAGCATTTGGTGTGGACCCAAAAGAACAACGCAGCGCCATTTCAGAAGAAGAATTATTAGATTTAGTTGCAGGACATGCTGCTCTCACTGATGAAGAGCGCGACATTGTTGAAGAAGTTTTCAACGCATCAGAGCGTCAAGTGCATGAAGTCATGGTTCCAAGAACAGAAGTTGACTTTATGGATGGCTCACTCACTGTTGGTAAAGCAATTTCGCTGGCTGTTGAGAAAGCTCACTCACGTTATCCAGTTGTTCGAGGTTCAAGTGATGAAGTTATTGGTTTTATTCATGTGCGCGATCTTCTCGACAATTCACGCGCAAGCTCAGGGGATAAGATTCAAGATTTAGTTCGAAACATAATGTATTTGCCTGGCACAAAAGGCGTGCTTCCTGCGCTCACTGAGATGAGAAATCAACGTCAACATGTAGCTATCGTGTTAGATGAATATGGCGGCACTGACGGAATCGTTACTTTGGAAGATTTAGTGGAATGCCTTATCGGTGATATTCGGGATGAATATGATGGGGATGAAAGTGATTTACCGATTCAATCGCGAACAGAAGATTTTGAAGTTGACGGGCTCATCTCTATTGATGATTTGCGCGATGATTCTGGAATAGATATTCCGGATGGCCCATATGAAACGGCAAGTGGATTTGTTATGCATTTTCTTGGTCATATTCCTCAAGTCGGTGACATTGCATCCATTGATGGAGCGCGCATTACGGTACTTTCAATGGAAGGTAAGCGAGCTGGGCGTTTATTGATATCGAGGATTATCTAAAGCATGCGAGAATCACGCCATGGCAGCTAAGACTATGAAGAGAGTCCTGTCGGGAATCCAACCGACAAGTGACTCCTTCCACCTTGGAAATTACCTTGGCGCAGTAAAACAATGGGTTGAACTTCAAGATGGCCATGATGCTTTTTATTGCATAGTTGATTTACATGCACTCACGATTGAGACCGATCCAGTGCAATTTAGAAAACGTACTCTTGCGTCGGCAGCTCAACTCTTGGCCTTAGGGATCTCACCAGAAAAATCTACACTTTTTATCCAATCTCAAGTTCCGCAACATAATCAATTGGGTTGGATTATGGAATGTCTCACTGGCTTTGGTGAAGCAAGTCGTATGACGCAATTCAAAGATAAATCTTCGAAGAATGGCTCTGACCGAACAGTTGTTGGTTTATTTACTTATCCTATGTTGCAGGCAGCAGACATTCTTTTGTATCAAGCAGACTATGTGCCCGTAGGAGAAGATCAACGCCAACATATTGAACTTACCCGCGACTTAGCGCAACGTTTCAACACAAAATATGGTCAAACATTTCAAATCCCCGAAGCCTATATTTTGAAGACTGCTGCCAAGATAAATGATCTGCAAGAGGCAACTGCGAAGATGAGCAAGTCCTCTGGTTCCGTTGCAGGCGTTATTGAAATTATGGATACGCCAGAATCCAATGCCAAGAAAATAAAGAGTGCGACAACCGATGCCGGTCGCGAGGTTCGCTTTGATGAGAAAGAGAAACCTGGAATAAGCAATCTGCTCACAATCCATAGTGCTCTTTCTGGCACACCGATTGCGACTTTGGAAAAAGATTTTGAAGGAAAAGGCTATGGAGATTTTAAAGGCGCTGTCGCAGAAGTTGTTGTTGAATATTTCCGACCAATTCGCGCACGAGCATTAGAACTTTTAGAAGATGAAAAAAACCTGCTTTCAATACTCCATGAAGGTGCAGAAAAGGCCCATGAAGTTGCCTCTCAAAGCGTAAAAGAGGCATATAAAAATTTAGGCGTTGTAATTTAGTTCGATTACTATCAATGTCGGGTTGAGAGTTTTCCAAATTGTTACATAGTAAAAACGAAAAATCTCACCCATATTTTGAATATTTCTCACCCTAACTACTAGGCTCCTCGATACACATCAACCTTCTATTACTGATTAAAAACAGTAATAGAAGACCCCTTGGAGGAAAATTGAAGAAGATATTTCGTCTTGTAGCAGTAGTAGCTGCAACAACATTTGTCGCAACGGCACTTGTTGCACCAACTGCATCTGCGGCATCAAAGGTCAAGATTGGTTTGGCATATGACATTGGTGGCCGTGGAGATAAGTCATTCAATGACTTGGCAGCAGCTGGTTTAGATGCAGCTAAGAAGAAGTTTGGTCTTACCGCAAAGGAAGTAACTGTTGGACAAGGTTCAGATTCAGAGCGCGAATCAAAGCTTCGCCTTCTTGCCTCTGCTGGTTACAACCCAATCATTGCTGTTGGTTACCTCTATGCAGGAACTTTGAAGAAAGTTGCTCAAGACTATCCAAATACGCAATTCGCAATTATTGATGATGCATCTATTGATCTTCTCAATGTTTCATCACTCGTATTTACTGAAGAACAAGGTTCATACCTCGCTGGCGTAGCTGCAGCACTTGCATCTAAGTCAGGCAAGGTTGGATATATCGGCGGAGTACGTATTCCGTTGCTTCAGAAGTTCGAAGCAGGATTCGTTGCTGGAGTAAAGGCAACAAAGAAATCTGCAACAGTAGATGTGAAGTATGTTTCAGAGCCACCTGACTTCTCAGGCTTCAACGATCCTGCAAAAGCAAAAGTTATTGCTAAGGGCATGATCGATAAGAATGAAGATGTAATTTATTCAGCCGCTGGTGGTTCAGGTGCAGGTAACTTCGCTGCAGCAACTGATGCCGCAGCAGCTGGAAAGAAGGTCTGGACAATTGGTGTTGACTCTGATCAGTACCTTTCAGCATCAGCTGCAGAAAAGAAGAACATGCTCACTTCAGCAATGAAGCGCGTGGACAATGCTGTATACGACGTAATTGCAGAAGCAGTTGCTGGCCGTACAGTCAATGACATTCTTGATGCAAAAGCTGGAATCTATGGCCGTCGCTACAACCTAGCAATTGCTGGTGTTGGAGTTTCATACTCAGGTGGATATATCACCAAGTACAAGGCACAACTTGATGCAGCCACTAAGGGCATCATCAGTGGAAAGATCAAAGTTCCAACAGCGCCATAAATTCACTACCCATGGGTGAGTAATCACTCATTGAAATAGTGGCATGTGGCCCAGTAAGAGAGTTAAATCTCTAACTGGGCCACATGTATTTCAAATAGACGGTCTGCAGTGCAAAGATGCATCGGAGAGGAGCCCACACATGAGTATTGCTGTTGAACTTCGACACATCTCAAAGCGCTTCCCCGGAGTTATTGCAAATAAAGATATTTCGATGAAAGTTGAAAGTGGAACGGTGCACGCCCTCGTTGGCGAAAATGGCGCTGGTAAGTCAACGGTGATGAAAATACTTTACGGAATGCAAAAGCCCGATAGTGGCGAAATTTTAGTAAATGGTAAAACCATGGTTTTCAAAAATCCTAATGATGCAATTGCTGCAGAAATTGGGATGGTCCATCAACATTTTATGCTCGCTGATAATTTTACGGTTTTGGAAAATATTATTTTAGGCTCCGAGCCAACTAAAGCTGGAAAAATTGATTATGCACTAGCAAAGAAGAAGATTTCTGAAATGGCTACAGCATATGGACTAGATGTAGACCCAGATGCTCTAGTTGAAGAGCTGGGTGTTGGGCAACGACAAAGAGTTGAGATTCTTAAAGTTCTCTATCGCGGCGCAAAGATATTGATCTTTGATGAACCAACTGCTGTTTTAGTACCTCAAGAAGTTGATGATCTATTTGAAGCCCTAGAAGGCTTGCGCTCACAAGGAATGGCAGTAATTTTTATATCACATAAGTTGGATGAAGTTCTTCGAGTCGCCGATGAAGTAACTGTCGTACGAAATGGTTCAACAGTTGCTGAAGTGAAGTCAAAAGATGTTACAGCTCGCGAGCTTGCAGAACTGATGGTTGGTAGTGAATTACCAGAACCTACAACTCATGGAATTACGCGCCGCGAGCAGATTACTCTTTCAGTCAAGGATGTTTCAGTACCAACAAAAACAGGAAGTCGCGATCTAATTTCGCATATCTCTTTCAATATTCACGCTGGTGAAGTTGTTGGAATCGCTGGTGTAGAAGGTAATGGTCAAGCAGAACTTGTAGAAGCAATTTTAGGTCTACGTGAATATACGGGCAGTGTTTTATTTAATGAAACTTCTATGGATTCATTAGATGTTGCTGATCGTCGTGATTTGGGTATTGGTTTTATTCCGGAAGATCGCCAACGTCAGGCGCTACTTATGAATTCACCATTATGGGAAAATAGAATTCTGGGTCATCAACGAGGTAAGCCAGTCATGCATGGTTTTGTCATCGATAAAAAAGCAACGTATGCAGATACCGAAAAAATTATGAAGGAGTACGACGTCCGTTCAACTGGACCAGATTCTTTAGCTACGGCGCTCTCTGGTGGAAACCAGCAAAAATTTATCGTGGGGCGTGAAATGTCAAAACTCCCCGCACTACTAGTTGCATCTCATCCAACACGCGGCGTTGATGTTGGAGCGCAAGGAGCAATTTGGCAGGAACTTCGTAATGCTCGTGAAAATGGAATGGCAATTCTGCTGATATCAGCAGACCTTGAAGAACTCATTGGCATGTCGGATCGATTACTTGTGATGCTACGTGGTGAAGTGAGCGCAGAAATAGATCCAGCAAAAACTAATCCTGAACAACTTGGTTCTGCAATGACTGGTGCCAAATGAAAAGATTTACTCCCAAACGCATTGCGTTGGCACTCATAGCGCCAGTGGGTGCAGCAATTTTTTCAATAATCATTTCTAGTGTGGCAGTACTCGCAACTCATAAATCTCCATTTGATGCGTATAAGACAATGTGGCAATTTGGTACACAATCAAGTCAATTGATGGAGATGCTCAACATAGCTACCCCGTATTACATTGCTGCACTTGCAATCGCCCTCACATTTCGTGCGGGACTTTTCAACATTGGTGTTGAAGGTCAATTACGACTTGGAGCACTATTTTCGGCATACATAGGGGCAATGTTCACATTGCCACCAGTGCTACATATATTGGCAATATTTATCATTGCGATGACTTTTGGCGGTTTGTGGGCTTCGATTGCCGCATATCTCAAAGTTCGTCGTGGTGTTAGTGAAGTTATTTCAACAATCATGCTCAACAGTATGGCTGGTGGATTATCTGCTTATTTATTGTCGAGACATTTCACAATCAAAGTTGCCGGTTCCAATAATCTAGAAACAAAACAACTACCTGCCTCTGCTCACGTACCAAGCTTGAAGCATTTATTTTCATCTTTTGGTATCGAAGGTCAACATGGAAGTAGTGTCTATGGAATGTTTCCTATAGCTATTTGTTTAGGAATCGCATTTTGGTTTATCGTCAATCGCACTCGTTTTGGTTTTGAATTGCGTGCATCAGGAGCCAACCCATTCGCAGCTCGAGTCAGCGGAGTTAATTCAAAGAAGATGACTTTTATCGCACTCTCGGCAAGTGGAGCAATAGCTGGCTTAGCCGGACTACCGACAGTATTAGGCGAGACGTATTCATATAACTTGGGTTTTAGAGCTGGTATTGGTTTCTCCGCAATTGCCGTTGCTTTACTGGGCCGAAATACAGCATCTGGAATGGCCTTGAGCGCACTGCTCTTCGGCTTCCTCGAAGTGAGTTCACGCGCACTTGAACTAATCGATATTGCCCCTGAAACCTATGTGATTATGCAAGGTTCAATTCTTTTGAGTTCGGTGATTGCGTATGAACTTGTACGGCGTTACAAGATCACTTTACAAAGCAACGAGCATGCAAAGGCGTTGGAGTCATGAAAAATAAAGTAAACCGTATCCTGCTTTCCATCTTTGGACTTATTTTTGTTCTATCCATCATCCGTCTCATTACTGGTGCATCGGATTTGACCAGCTTAGGAACTGCATCTGCTGCTTTGCTTTTATCGGTTCCAATTGTGCTTGCCGGATTAGGTGGTTTGTTCGCAGAGCGTGCAGGTGTTGTAAATATTGGTCTTGAAGGCATGATGATTATGGGAGCGTGGGCTGGCGGATTTATTGGTAATAAGAGTGGGCCATGGTGGGGAATTTTAGGTGCGATAGTTTTCGGTGCTGTTGGCGCTCTTATACATGCAATTGCAACTATTACTTTTGGAGTTGATCACGTCGTTTCTGGTGTTGCAATAAATATTATTGCTGCTGGATTAGTTCGCTATCTTTCTACAATTCTTTACCAAGGTGGATCATGGCCCGGGCCATCGCAGTCACCTGATATGTCATCTATTCCTCTCAATGGTCTTCCAGTGCTTTCAGGTGGAAAATTTTTTGGTTGGAAGAGTCCGGATCTGTTGCAATCACTGGGAGATAAGCATTGGTTCTTTATCTCCGATATAGCATCGGTACTTCGTGGCATCACTGGCGATCTTTCTTACGTCACCGTCTTAGCAATTGCGTGCGTACCACTTTCCTTCCTAATCTTGTGGAAGACAAGTTTTGGATTACGTCTGCGCAGTGCCGGTGAAGCTCCAACTGCTGCTGAATCACTTGGCGTCAATGTTTATAAGATGAAATATGTCGGCGTCTTATTATCTGGAGCATTTGCAGGTTTTGGTGGTGGGTTTTTATCAATCGTTGCCGCAAATCATTATCAGGAGAATCAAGTTGCTGGCCGCGGATATATCGGTTTAGCGGCGCTGCTCTTTGGTAATTGGCGCCCCGGAGGCCTCCTTGCTGGCGCTGGACTCTTTGGATTTGCAGATGCACTCCAGTTACGTGATTCGGCCGCAATACATGCACTTTTATTATTTATTGTCTTTATTTTGGTTTTTATCGTTTATCGAAATATCCGCAAAGGAAAAATTCTGTCTGCAGTTATCAGTGGGGTATTTGCATTACTAACAATGTGGTTCTTTATTTCGACTAAAGAACTACCAGGGCAATTAGTAACAATGACGCCATATATCGCGACACTTCTAGTTCTTTCACTCTCTTCCCAGCGCCTAAGACCACCTGCAGCAGATGGAATTCCGTACCGTCGAGGGGGATTGCGATAATGGAAATTAATTGGGATCTTCTACGTAGTGAAGCCACAAAGATAATGAAAAGTGCTTATGCTCCATATTCGAAATTTCCAGTCGGTGTTGCTGCATTGGTCAACGATGGTCGAATTGTTACAGGCTGCAATGTTGAAAATGCAAGCTATGGACTTGGTTTATGTGCAGAGTGCGGACTAGTTTCATCTTTGATTTCAAGCGGCGGTGGACGACTCGTTGCGGCAGTCTGTGTAGATGGACAAGGAAATTATTTGGCACCATGTGGTCGTTGTAGGCAATTGCTTTTCGAACATGGTGGTCCGCAGATGAAGTTGATGACGGATACGGGAATTCAAGAAATGTCAGCAATTTTGCCATGGGCATTTGGCCCTGAAGACCTAGATCGTAATGAAAGATAAATGAGCGCAATCGAAAAGTATTCAGCTGCCGAAATAATTGCAGCAAAACGGGATAAGCACGTTCTCAATGATTCGCAGATTGATTGGGTTATCGATGCCTACACTCGCGGCGTAGTAGCTGATGAACAAATGTCGGCACTGCTTATGGCAATTCTTCTCAATGGCATGCAACTACCGGAAATTTCACGATGGACTGATGCCATGATAAATAGTGGTGAAAAAATGAATTGGTCGGTACTCAATCGCCCAACTGTAGATAAACATTCGACGGGTGGCGTTGGTGACAAAATAACTCTGCCTTTAGCCCCTCTTGTTGCCGCATGCGGAGCAGCGGTTCCCCAACTATCGGGGCGAGGACTTGGTCACACTGGTGGAACGCTCGATAAATTAGAATCAATCCCTGGATGGCGCGCCTCTCTATCAAATGAAGAGATGCTTGCGGTACTTCAAGATTGTGGCGCTGTTATTTGCGCTGCAGGAGCGGGACTCGCACCTGCTGATAAAAAACTTTATGCACTTCGCGATGTTACGGCGACAGTGGAAGCAATCCCTTTGATTGCATCATCGATTATGAGCAAGAAGATCGCCGAAGGTACAGGTGCACTTATCTTGGATGTAAAGACTGGCGTTGGTGCATTTATGAGCGATCCAGAGAAAGCAAAAGAATTAGCACGTGTCATGGTAGGCCTGGGTAAAAAAGCGGGAATTAAAACTCGAGCATTAGTAACTGCAATGGATATTCCACTTGGACTCACCGCAGGCAATGCACTTGAAGTTCGTGAATCGGTAGAAGTCTTATCAGGTGGTGGGCCAGCAGATATTGTTGAACTTACTTTGATTCTCGCTCGTGAGATGTTAGAAGTTGCAGGAATTTCTGGCAAAGATCCAGAAAAAGCGCTCAAAGATGGAAGCGCCATGGATGTATGGCGACGTATGATTATTGCGCAAGGTGGAAATCCAGATGCTGCACTCCCTGTTGCGCGCGAAACAAAAGTTATTACTGCGCAATCATCGGGAACAATGCTGAGTATGGATGCAATGAAAGTCGGAATTGCGACCTGGCGACTTGGTGCAGGACGTTCACGCCAAGGTGAAAAAGTTCAAGCAGGTGCCGGTATTGAAATTCATTGCAAGCCAGGTGAAAAGATTTCTGCCGGAGCTCCCATATTTACTCTTCACACCGATACACCAGAAGCTTTTGCTCGAGCAGAAGAAGCTCTCACTGATGTTGTCACTATTGGTGATTTAGCAAAAGGCGAAAGTGTCGATAGATTGCCCTTGGTACTAGAGCGAATTACAGAATAGGTTTAAAAATGAGTTTGACCAGTATTCCTTCAAAGAATCAAATTAAGCGCCTTCCAAAAGTAGTAATCCATGATCACTTAGATGGAGGATTGCGCCCTCAAACAATTATCGATATCGCACAGGAGATTGGCTACACAGCTCTACCAACTCTAGATGCTGATGAATTAGCGACATGGTTTCGCGAATCTTGTGATTCTGGTTCACTCGTTAGATATCTGGAAACGTTCTCGCACACTATTGCTGTAATGCAACGCCGCGAAGACATCATTCGCGTGGCACGAGAGTGTGCACTTGATTTGGCTCGAGATGGTGTGGTTTATGCCGAAGTTCGTGGGGCCCCAGAACTCTTTACTGAAAAAGGATTGAGTATTGAAGAAGTAATAGAAGCCACAATTGAGGGATATCGCTTAGGCATGGAGGATGCGCGAAGCGAAGGCCACCCAATACTTGTTCGTGGACTGCTCTGTGGAATGCGACAGAATAATCTTTCAGATAAAGTCGCCGAACTCGTAGTGAAATATCGTAATGATGGAATTGTCGGTTTCGATATTGCCGGACCTGAGGATGGATTTCCACCAAGTAATCAGAAAAGTGCTTTTGATTATTTACGCCAAGAAGATGCCCACTTTACGATTCATGCTGGTGAGGCCTATGGTCTGCCATCAATATGGGAAGCGGTTCAGATCTGCGGAGCAGAGCGCTTGGGCCACGGCGTACGAATTATTGATGATATTGATTTTTCTGGAGCAGAACCAAAGCTTGGCAAACTGGCTTCTTATATTCGTGATCGACGTATTCCACTTGAGTTATGTCCAACATCGAATCTGCAAACAGGGGCGGCAAAGAGCTATGCCGAACATCCCATTGGTAAATTGGCACAACTTCGGTTTCGAATCACATTGAATACAGATAATCGATTGATGAGTCAGACATCCATGTCATTTGAAATGGAATCAATGGTTGAGGCATTCAATTGGAATTTTTCTGAACTGCAGCGCGTGACAATCAATGCGATGAAAAGCGCCTTTATTCCTTACCCAGATCGATTAAAAATAATTGAAGAAATTATCAAACCCGGATATGCAAAGGTTTCTGCTGAATAAATGATAGATTTTAGCGACCCCAGTTTTGCTGAAAACCCCTATCCAGGGCTTTCTGAGATACGAAGTGCAGGCAAACCAATCTGGCATGAGGGCCTACAAATATTCCTAGCGGCTACACATGAGGACGCAAATAATGTTTTCCGTAATAAATCATTAGGGCGAATATTCAAGGAAAAGTCACCTGAGTTTGAATGGGAAATTTTCAATTGGTTACACGCAGATTCAATCTTGGATAGTGAACCCCCCAAGCACACCCGCTTACGTTCTTTGGTCACGAAAGCATTCAACCGCCAAAAAATTGAGGGCATGCGCCCCGCTGTCGAACGAATCAGTCAGAGACTATTAGATGAGATAGATATCAAAATAAAAAATAACGAAACTTTTGATCTCATAGGAGACTATGCCGAGCCGCTTCCTGTGAAAATTATTGCAGATCTACTAGGTTTTCCTGAATCCGAAGAGCATCTGTTGCGACCATGGTCACAAGCCATTGTAAAAATGTATGAAGTAAATCCAAGCCAGCTATATCAAGACGAAGCCAAAAAAGCGGCTCGAGAATTTGCTGATTATGTACATCAATTAGCAACCTACCGAAAGACAAATCCTGGTAACGATCTTATTTCTGAATTAGCGGCTGTAGAAGAAGGCGGCGAAAAACTCAATGCTCATGAACTGGTTGCAACGTGTGTACTTCTCTTGAATGCAGGACATGAAGCCAGCGTCAATGCTTTTGGTAATGGGATGGTTGCTGTACTTGAACGAGAAGATCAAGCAAAATTACTACGCCAAAATGCTCGAGCGATAACGGAAACTGCGGTCGAAGAATTTATGCGCTTTGACGCGCCCCTGCATCTATTTGAAAGAACAGCAACCGCACCAACAGAAATTGGTGGAGTAAGAATTGAACCAGGACAAAAAATTGCTTCCTTAATTGGTTCGGCAAATCGAGACGAAAAAGTTTTTCAGAATCCCACGGAGATGAATATTTTGCGTGATCCAAACCCTCATATTGGTTTTGGCGCTGGGATTCATTTCTGTATTGGAGCGCCACTTGCACGCTTAGAAATGAGTGTTTCATTGCCTGCGATTTGGGAAAAATTTCCGACTATGAAACTGGCTTCAACGCCTGTGCGCAGACCTACCTTTGTGTTACGAGGTTATGAAAGTGTCGCTATCTCACTCTGAGTTGGATAGGAAGCTTGCGCACCTTTTCGAGTCACGCTGAGCGCTGAAGTCTTACAACCGAGTTCAATAGCTTCGATGGCACTTTTTCCAGCAGAAAGTGCAGCTACAAATGTACCGACAAAACAATCGCCCGCACCGGTTGTATCGATTGCATTTACTCGGGGTGCTGCAATATTAGTAACCGTTCCATCAGATGTAATGAGAGCGGCCCCCGATGCCCCCAAAGTGACTATTGAGTTCTTGCCTGGACGAAATGTTCTTAGAGCTTCATCTGTTGTTGGTTCTAGTTTTTGTGGATGCAGTTCACGGAATTCACTTTCATTTGGAATTAGCCAATCAGTGAGTTCTAATAATTCTGCAGGTAATTCTCGATAGGGGGCTGGGTTGATTACCGTCAGACAACCACGGGCTTTTGCTGCTTTGAGGGCAGCTAGGTTGAGTTCTTCCTTAACTTCACTTTGAATTACCACGGCAAAAAGATTGGGTATTTCAGCAATCGCCTTTGAGATGGTCTCTATCTGCGTCTCGTTATTTGCACCAGGAATAATCACAATTCGATTTTCGCCAGTTTTTTCTACCCATATATGAGCTACACCGGTTGCAATAGGTGAGTGCTTGATGTAGTCAGAATGAATCCCTACATTTTTAAAATTCTCGGCAATTGATCTACCGAATAGATCCTCACCTAAAGTTCCTATGAAATAAGTTTGCGCACCATTATGGGCTGCCATCACAGCTTGATTGGCGCCCTTTCCACCAAAACCTGTTGTGAAGAGTTCACCAAGCAGAGTTTCACCACCTGCGGGAACTTTGTCGAGATAACAGGTTAGGTCCATCATGGCGCATCCAACGACAGCAATTGTTCTGGTTTTCATAATGCTTCGAGTCTAGCCTTATAGAACTAATTTCCGATTGGATGCCAGACAGTTTTAGCTTCCATAAAGGCAAGAATCCGGTCTGGGCTCGCTGCACTAAACGAGCTGATTCGCTTGAGGTTTTCAGCTCCCGCAGTGCGTAATTCCCCACGTAATTTTGTCGGTACTCCAGAGATATCTAAGCCGTCGATATCCATGTGAGAAGCAAACCACGGTGCTAGTTCACTAGATTTTCCAGTAAGAATATTTATAACGCCACCAGGAAGATCACTTGTCGCAAGTACCTCAGCAAAAGTTATTGCAGGAAGTGGTGCTTTGCTACTCGCTAGTGCGATGCATGTATTCCCAGAAACTATTACGGGTGCTATTGCATCAATGAGCCCAAGCAAAGATGGAGCCTCTGGTGCAATCACTCCAACAACTCCCATACTTTCTGGGATAGTGAAGTTGTAATAAGGGCCTGCAACTGGATTAGTAGAACCTGCAAGTGCAGACAACTTATCGCTCCACCCGGCGTACCAAACTAAGCGGTCAATAGATTCTGAGACTTCTTTCTCTGCTTTCAATTTTGTAACGCCAGTAAGAAGAATAATTTCGTCAACAAATTGGGAGCGACGCCCTTCAAGCATTTCGGCAATCCGATAAAAAATTTGACCTTTATTGTAAGCAGTGGCCTTATTCCATCCTGGGTATGCGCTACGGGCTGCAACTACTGCATCTTTGAGATCTTTTCGAGAAGCCAGACATGGATTGGCTACAAAAACACCTTTCGAAGATTTCACTTCGTATGTGCGCCCAGATTCGGTGCGAGGAAAAGCACCACCGATATAAAGTTTGTATGTTTTCTTAATATCGATGCGATTACTCATGGCTAAATCCCTTGAGATATGCACTCAGGCCATGACGCCCGCCTTCGCGTCCCCATCCGGATTCTTTGTATCCACCAAATGGGCTTGTTGGATCAAATTTATTAAAAGTATTTGCCCAGATAACACCGGCACGCAATTGCTGGGATGCCCAAAAAATTCGCGAACCTTTCTCGCTCCAAATTCCTGCAGAGAGACCAAAGGGGGTGTTATTAGCTTTATCTATAGCCTCTTGTGGTGTTCTAAATGTGAGTACTGATAAAACAGGTCCAAATATCTCTTCACGTGCTATGCGATGGCCTTGAGTCACACCGGTAAAAATGGTTGGAGGAAACCAGAATCCTTTACTTGGAAGCGCGCACTCTGGACTCCAGCGCTGTGCACCTTCTTTATCTCCCGCAATGGTGAGTTCGCGAATTTTGAGTAACTGCTCTTGTGAGTTAATAGCACCAAGATCAGTGTTTTTATCCATCGGGTCACCAACACGAATCTTATTCATTCGAATTTTTAACTTTTCAAGGAACTCATCAGCAATATTTTCTTGAAGAACTAAACGCGAACCTGCACAACAAACATGTCCCTGGTTGAAAAATATTCCATTGATGATTCCCTCGACAGCTTCATCGATTGGTGCATCATCGAATACGATATTGGCTGCTTTACCACCGAGTTCAAGAGTGACACTTTTCTTTGTAGAAGCAACTGCTCGAGCAATAATTTTTCCAACTTCAGTCGAACCTGTAAATGCAATTTTATCGATACCAGGATGATTAACGATGAGGGCACCAGTTGAACCATCACCTGTGACAATATTGACAACACCTGCAGGTAATTCTGCTTCTTGGCAGACTTGAGCAAATAGCAGTGCGGTCAGTGAAGTAGTTTCAGCCGGTTTGAGCACTACGGTATTTCCTGTTGCAAGTGCTGGAGCTACTTTCCATGCCAGCATAAGGAGCGGAAAGTTCCACGGAATAATTTGTCCCGCAACACCATGAGGTTTTGTACTTGTACCAAGTCCTGCATATTCGAGTTTGTCTGCCCAACCTGCGTGATAGAAGAAATGTGCCGCAGCGAGTGGTACATCAACATCGCGTGATTCGCGGATCGGTTTTCCATTATCGAGAGTTTCAAGTACTGCAAATTCGCGAGCTCGCTCTTGCATGATTCGAGCGATACGAAATAAATACTTTCCACGCTCTTTGCCAGACATCTTCGACCATGTCCCTACATAGGCCTTGCGCGCTGCTTTCACGGCCGCATCAACATCGCTCTTGGTACCGCATGCAATTTTACTGAGGACTTCTTCGGTAGCTGGATTTATGGTTGGAAAATGTTTTGTACCAGCTACAAATTTCCCACCGATAAAGTGGCCATATTTTGGAGAAATTGAGACGCTAGAACGCGACTCTGGAGCCGGCGCATATTCGAAAGTCATTTCAATTCCATCCACTAATCAATCGTTACATAACTAGGACTAGCGTAGTAGCCATCATCCATTTTCATACGCTGCATGACTAAGTCATTGAGAAGCGCACTTGCCCCTATTCGAAATAGGGCAGGAGTGAGCCATTCGGGACCTGCGATTTCATTGACGAGCACTAATTGTTTTATCGCATCCTTGGTATTTCTAATTCCTCCGGCAGGCTTGACACCAATTCTTGTTTTAGTCATTGCATAAAAGTCGCGAACTGCCTCAAGCATGACTAACACGACAGGGGGAGTAGCGGCGGGAGCAACTTTGCCAGTTGATGTCTTAATGAAGTCTGCGCCAGCTAACATAGCAAGGTAGGAAGCTTTTCGTACATTGTCATAGGTAACGAGTTCGCCAGTTTCAAAAATTACCTTGAGATGAGCCTTCTCACCACAAACTTCTCTGATTTTTACAATTTCTTCAAAGACACCAATGAGATCACCAGATAAAAATGCGCCACGATCAATGACCATATCTATTTCACCCGCACCAGCGTTAATCGCATCGCTCGTATCTTGAATCTTGACAGCCATTGATGCACGCCCAGATGGAAATGCAGTCGATACTGCTGCAACTGGAATGTTGTTACCACCGACTAAATCAAGGTGGTGACGGGCAATTCCTACCATGTCGTTATAGACGCACACTGCTCCAACATGTGGAACCGCAAGATTTATCGGATCTGGTCGAACAGCCTTGGTGCACAGTGCTTCTACTTTTCCACGCGTATCTGCTCCTTCAAGAGTTGTTAAATCCACCATTGATATTGCGGTATCTATCGCCCATCGCTTTGATGTTGTTTTGATACTTCGCGTAGCCAACATGGCCGCTCTTGCTTCTGCTCCAACTTGATCTACTCCTGGAAGTGTTGATAAAAATTTCTTTAGCGAAGAATCACTTCCATCTACTAGGCCGTAAAAGTTCGTGGCAACCAGGCTCATGAAAGTAATTCTCTCAGTGGTCCACGCAGTAGTTCAAGCTGCGCCTGTGCTTCTTTTGCCTCAGTTGTTATTACCTCGATATAACACTTCATTTTCGGTTCAGTACCACTGGGGCGGACAATGATACGAATTCCGCCACTCAGCCACATTCTTATCCCGTTTGTTGGCGGAAGACCATCATGAGGTTTTTCTAAGTCATCTATCGATTCCACGGGAATATTTGCGATGTGCTGAGGTGGATGACTACGAATCGAATCAAGAATGGCACTCATTTTAGTAAGGTCATCGAAGCGGATTGAAATCTGCTCAGTCCCATGGAAACCA
>CANFXM010000005.1 GCA_947451045.1 Actinomycetota bacterium
AAATAAAGGACTCGGTAGGTAGCTACGCCACGTTTTGATTCAGTAAATGGAAGAACAAATTTTCCATCATCAGCAGTTGCTAGTACCACTGCTATATCTTGCCACTTTCCTAGAACCAATTTTTGAAGTTGTGCGGTAGAGCCTGGACTCTGCGGAAAAATCGTTCCTGTAATTTGGGTTGCTTTACCGAGCGAGACAGTGGTTGGGGCGACGACAGAGATACGAGGAGCAACGTCAATGATGGCTTCATCACTCATCGAATTTGCCCTATCCCACGTTCCTTCAGTGCGTAATTGAAGATATGTCCGTGTTCCAAAAGTAAGTGGGAGCGAAATGCTGCCATCGCTTCCTGTCACAAGGTCGGCAAGGTGGCGCCACGGTGACTGTTCTGATTTTCTATATTCAACAATCACCGCTAACCCACTCTTACCGGATTTATCTTCTCCAGTTACATTGCCTGTAAGGAGAAAGGAGTCTCCATATCTGATTGTATTTTTATCGAGAGATAGAACTGTTGTAATTTTTTCAGGAGCAAACGATGTTGCAGCCTTTCGAATTTCTTGAGTTGCAGTGTCATCTTCAATGCCCAAGGTCCATAGTGCTACACCGCCTAGTTTGTATTGTGAAACCAGGGCTGCGCGCTGTGCATACGAGTCACTATTTTGATACCAGACAGTTCGCGTGACGGTGCAGGATGTCGCTAAATTATTTTTACCTTGGCCATTGAATACTTTTGTGTAGGAATAGGTTGCCTCTGCCGTTTTGGTATCAAAGGTTGGTGTTGCTTGATCTACTAATGCTTTAGCTTGTGCGTAATTCGTTTTAAAAGTTGCGGCCTTTGCGCTCAACGATGTTCCTGGTGGAGCAGAGGTCGGACAAATACCAACTATGCCCGTAATCCAGTCGCGTCCATAACCAGGTAACCCCACATAAACTTTTGAAGAGGGCATAACAGTTATCGCGTAGTTCAATGTTCGTTGCACCCAGGTTATTGGGCCAATTGGTCCCGGTTGATCCACAGAATAGTCATATGTCATTATGCGTAATCGATCAATATCATTAGCAATAGCGGCCCACGCATAAACGGTGTACCCCTTACTCTTCTGCGTTGGATCGAAAAGTACAGGTGTAGTTACAGATAATAGTTTTTGATTTGCATGGAGCTTGATGCTCAATTCTTTTATAAAAGTAATCCAATTTGGCATCGTCTTGGGCCATGTCGCACTTCCATCGACAAATGCAAATCCTTCAAAATCTAAATCAATTCCGTCGAATCCATTATTCATGACAAGATTAGAAATACTCTCAATGATCTGGGTGCGTGTTGTGACATTTGCAAGTGAAGTTGAAAGTTCTAGTTTTGCAGTTCCATCAGTTATCGTAGGAATAACACTGATGCCCGCTCTCTTTATGAGGCATGTAGTGGTTGCCATTGGCCACGAAGGGTTTCCTGACACGTAATCATTTCGAATCACTGCTTTACTCTTGAGAGTGAACCAAAATGGCATTACCTCTTTTATAAGATCGCTATTTCTAAATAAATATGAAGCGGTCAAACTATCGTTTTCAGCGCTCCCATATTGGCTGGCGTCACATATTCCAGCGGTTGCAGTCTCATCACGGGTGATTGATGGAATTTTCTTTACAAAAGGCAGCACTGTTTTTACTGAATAATATGGAATCCATCCCGAAAGGATCTCTCGGGGTGCGCGCAGAGAATCATCTGCCCCATGGGCCACTACTGGAATCGAAGCAACCAGAAATACTGCACTAGCAAAAATAGCTAAGCGCGATAGGTATCTCATTATCTGCTTCATAAGGTTTTTTAGGGTATCGGGTAGGCTTGAGAAAATCCTTTGACCACGCCCCAATTTCAATTTTGCATATCAACAGAAGAGGCCTGACTCATGAATACAGAAGTACCTACGTTAGCTCGCAAAGCTATTGCAGAATTACTCGGGACTTTTGTTCTTGTCTGCTTTGCAACTGGCGTCATCATCAGTGGAGTTGTCCCATTTATGGGACTTGCGCTTTCTCCAGCGCTAGCCGTATTCATTTTGATTTTGACTCTTGGTTATATTTCAGGCGCACATTTCAATCCCGCAGTATCTCTAGCTTTTCTTTTGCTCAAACAAATGAATCTAAAAGAATTCATTACCTACGTCTTGGCGCAATTGGCCGGCAGCGCTATCGCAGCTTTATCCATGTTTGTTATTTTTTCTAAAGCTAAATCAAATGTCGTTCATAGTGGAGTAAACCAACTTGCGCACGGTACATCGTTTCTCACTGGCTTTTTTCTTGAACTTGGAATGACTACAGTCTTCATACTTGTTGTCTTGCTTGCTTCCCAAGTCCGCGCAAATGAACCAAAGCAATGGGCACCTTTTAGTATTTCAATTGCAGTCTTTGGTCTACTACTAACTTTTGGACCACTCACCGGTGCTTGTTTTAATCCAGCACGCTGGTTTGGACCAGCACTTGCGAGTGGATATTGGAACAATGGCGCACTCTATATTTTTGCACCCATGATTGGTTCGGTTCTAGGAGTATTTACTTTTCGTTATTTATCTTCAGGGGCAGGACGCAATCCTGCGTGAATCTCTTTACATGTTGGACAGATTGGATATTTTTCTGGGTCGCGTGATGGGATCCATTTCTTCCCACACAAGGCTTTGACAGATTTTCCAGTTACGGCAGATTCAACAATCTTTTCTTTCTTGACGTAGTGTGAAAATCGATCATGTCCGCCATCATCTTCAACAAGTTCAGGGCGCGTTAATAAATCGGTGTCGCTCTCTTCTTGAGTACCGAGTTTCCTGAAGATTCCCATAATGAAGGTAAGGATACTCGTCAGATCTCGCTTTGAGCATCCGCTTCATGCGGGTAGAATTGGGAAATGAAGGATCTTCTACACACCGCTGATTTGTCGCGTGAGGATATTGAACTCCTCCTTGCCACAGCGAGTGACTTTGCGGCAAAACCACTTTCTGCAAGTACTGCACTTGCAAATAAGAGCGTCGCAATTTATATGACAAAGCCTTCAACACGTACCCGTCTTTCGTCAGAAACCGCTGTTGCACATCTTGGTGGGACACCAATATTTATCCGAGGTGACGAGCTTCAATTAGGTCGTGGTGAAACTATTGCTGATACAGCAAAAATAATTAGCGGCTATTGCGATGCACTGATCATAAGGACATTTGCCCAAAGTGATGTCGATGAACTTGGTGCACATGCCAGCATTCCGGTAATCAATGCACTTACCGATGACGACCACCCAACGCAATTACTCGCTGATTGGCTAACAATCCGAGAAACTTTTGGTAAAGATATTTCTGGCAGAAAATTTGTTTATCTCGGTGATGGAAACAATATGGCCAATGCCTGGTTGGTTATGGGCGCCATAATGGGTGCACACGTTGTTGCTGCTACACCTGAAGGAAAATGGGCGCCCGATACAAAATATATTGAATTAGCTCAGGGCATTGCAAAGAAGAGTGGTGCCACCATCGAGGTTATTCACGATGCTCATGAAGCCGCGCGCGATGCCAGTGTTCTCTATACAGATGTGTGGATGTCCATGGGTGATTCAGAGGCAGATCGACAAGAGAAATTTTCAGCATTATCTCCCTTCTCAGTTACAGAGTCACTGATGCAGGTAACACGTAAGGATTCAATCTTTATGCATTGTTTACCTGCCCACCGTGGTGAGGAAGTTTCTGGCGCTGTTATTGACGGTCCACAATCTGTAATTTGGCGTGAGGCCTACCATCGCCGCACAACTATCCAAGCGCTCCTGTACCACTTATCACGCGGCGAGTTACAGGGTTCGAATTAGCCTGACGTGCGAGTAACCGCTACCTTATGGGAATGCGCGTAGCCGTCCCCTTAGAAATTCGTGATGGAGAGAAGCGCGTAGCGCTTGTCCCAGACATTATTAATAAACTCACCCGACTTGGACTCGACGTAGTTATCGAATCCGGTGCTGGTATCCATGCTCAAGCAACTGATGCAGATTATGTAAGTGCCGGTGCATCCGTTGCTAAGGGTGAAGTTCTCAGCGATGCTGATGTTGTTTTATCAGTACAGCCGCTAACACCACAACAAATGTCGAAGTTGAAAAAAGGCGCAATAACAATTTCTTTCCTTTCACCTGTAACTGCGGTGGATTCAATCGAGGCAGCCACAAGCGCAGGCGTTACAGCTTTTTCACTTGAACTAGTTCCACGTATCTCACGTGCGCAATCTATGGATGCTCTGACATCTCAAGCGCTCTGTGCCGGATATCGCGCTGTGCTTGTTGGTGCAGAAATGTCACCTCGCTTTTTCCCATTACTTATGACTGCTGCAGGAACTGTTACTCCTGCTCAAGTTTTAGTTTTAGGCGCAGGCGTTGCAGGACTTCAAGCTATTGCAACAGCTCGCAGACTTGGTGCAGTTGTATCTGCATATGATGTTCGACCATCATCGGCTGATGAAGTGAAATCAATGGGTGCCACATTCATTGAACTCGAACTTGAATCACTCGAAGGCGCTGGTGGTTACGCCCGTGAGATGACAGAAGAACGCGCTGCAAAACAACGCGAGCTTCTCACTCCATACATTGCAAAATCACATTTAGTCATTACTACTGCAGCTGTACCTGGTCGCGCTGCACCACGTCTGATGACGCAAGCCATGGTTGATTCAATGGCACCTGGAACAATCATCGTTGACCTTGCTGCAGAAACTGGCGGCAATGTTGAAGGATCAAAGCCTGGTGAAGTAGTAACAACTGCGGGTGGCGTAAAGATATGGGGCGGAAAAGATGTTCCTAGCCAATTATCTTTTCACGCATCAAGTTTGTATTCACGCAACGTGGTCAATCTTCTAACGCTATTTACTAAGGCTGGCGCTGATGGCGCCCCTGTTTCATTTGACCTCAATTTTGAGGACGAAATCATTAATGGTTCAGCGGTGACACACGCAGGATCTCGCAGAAATTCAGGAGGGGCTAAGTAATGAGTGCAGTAGCAATCATCTCCATCTTCACACTGGCGGTATTCGTCGGTTTTGAAGTTGTATCGAAAGTTTCCTCAACATTGCACACACCTCTTATGAGTGGTGCAAATGCTATTCACGGCGTAATTTTGGTGGGAGCAATTATTGTTGCCGACCATAGCTCTACAAATCTTGAACTCGGACTCGCAGTTGCAGCAATCATTTTGGCCACTATAAATATGGTCGGTGGTTTCGTTGTAACGGATCGAATGCTTGAAATGTTCAAGGGTAAGAAATAATGAGCCGCACTCTTTATGACCTCATCGGTCTCTTTGCAGGCGTCTGCTTCATTCTTGCTCTCAAAGGTTTATCTCATCCAAAAACTGCTCGTCGTGGAAATAGAATCGGCGCAGTTGGCGCAACAATCGCAACTCTGGTTGTTTTCTTTTATACAAACCCTGGCTCATCACTTCCGCTCAATAACTTGGGATGGATTCTTGGTGCCATCGCAGTAGGTGGGGTTATTGGCGTTCCAGCAGCGCGTAAAGTTCAAATGACTCAGATGCCACAACTTGTAGCACTATTCAATGGTGTGGGTGGTGGTGCAGCAGCACTCGTAGCCATCGTTGAATATCTTCACCTAGGTACAAATGCAACTACTGCCGATGTAATTTTTACAGTATTTACTGTCATCGTAGGTTGTGTTTCATTTAGTGGATCCATCATTACATTCCTAAAATTGCAAGAATTAATGACTACTCGCCCAGTTGTATTTCCTGGCGGACGTTTTGTTATTGCCGCAACACTTGTTGCAGTACTAGGTGTTGGCGCATGGGTCGTTTCAGCACTCGGAACTGCACCACTGCTAATACTTGCAGCACTTTCACTCCTATTCGGAATTCTCTTTGTACTTCCAGTTGGCGGCGCAGATGTACCAATCGTTATCTCGCTTCTCAATGCATTTACTGGCCTTACCGTTGCTGCAAGTGGATATGTTCTCAACTCAGTACTTTTGATTATTGCTGGAACACTCGTTGGTGCTTCTGGAACAATCTTGACTCGCTTGATGGCAGAAGCCATGGGACGTTCACTCTTTGGCACACTCTTTGGTGCATTTACTGCAAAGCCACAAGCATCTTCAGGAGTTGCCGAGGAACGTCCAGTTCGTTCAGGTTCACCTGACGATGTTGCAATCTTGCTCAACTATGCACGCCGCGTAGTAATCGTTCCTGGTTTCGGTCTTGCTGTTGCGCAAGCACAACACACTGTTCGTGAATTAGCAGACCTTATGATTTCAAAAGGAATTGATGTTGCTTATGGCATTCACCCAGTAGCTGGTCGTATGCCTGGACATATGAACGTACTGCTTGCTGAAGCAAATGTTCCTTACGACCAATTGCTTGAAATGGATGAAGTGAATCCAACTTTTGGGCAAACAGATGTTGCAATCGTTATTGGTGCAAATGACGTGGTGAACCCTGCAGCACAGAACACACCTGGCTGCCCAATCTATGGAATGCCAATCCTGGAAGTTTCTAATGCAGCAAACGTTGTCTTCTTGAAGCGTTCTATGCGTCCTGGATTTGCGGGCATTGAGAATGAACTTCTCTATGATCCAAAGACCATGCTTCTCTTCGGTGATGCAAAAGCTTCGCTCACAAAGGTAGTGAGCGCGCTCAAGGCTTTATAAGCTCCATCTAAAGCAAAACAATCGACTACGGCGACTAAAAAGTTAAGAACACAGTCGCCTCTAGTCGATTTTTTGCTTTGCACCTTTTCGAATTGCAAGTAGTTGAAAGTTCAATTATTCTTGGAGGAGTCGAAGGAGAACCGAAATGCCAGCAGTAACCGTTAGCGACATAACTATTTTGCCTAGAATCAGTAACACTCCTGATAGTCGTGCGCGCCGTGTAAAAAGTATTACAACTGCGCCACAAGGTTTTGAGGGTGAAGGTTTTCCCGTTCGTCGCGCATTCGCTGGTGTCGATATGGCAGAGCTCGATCCCTTTATTCATTTAGATCAAATGGGCGAAGTTGAATATGCACCGGGTGAACCAAAGGGAACTCCTTGGCATCCACATCGCGGATTCGAAACTGTTACATACATTATTGATGGAATCTTCGACCACTATGACAACAATGGTGGTGGCGGAACAATTTCAAATGGCGATACACAATGGATGACTGCTGGAGCTGGCATTTTGCACATTGAAACTCCCCCAGAACATTTAGTGATGAGTGGTGGTTTATTTCACGGTTTTCAGTTGTGGGTAAATTTACCTGCAGCAAAGAAGTGGTCACCACCTGCATATCAAGATGTGCGCGCAAAAGATGTTGCACTTATTTCTTCTGCAGATGGCGGCTCACTCATAAGAATTATTGCGGGAGAAGTTGATGGGCATCGTGGACCAGGCACAACACAAACTCCTATTACGTTGGTGCATGCAACTGTTGCACCTGGTGCAGAACTAAGACTGCCTTGGCGCCGTGATTACAATGCACTTGTTTATACATTAGCTGGCCACGGTTTTGTCGGTGAAGAATCTCGCCCAGTACAAATGGGTCAGCTCACTGTCTTTGGTGAAGGCGACACCATCGTTGTGCGCGCCGCCAACGTTCAAGAATCGCGTTCACCTGATTTGGAATTATTTATTCTCGGTGGAGAGCCAATCAAGGAACCTGTCGCCTGGATGGGGCCATTTGTTATGAACACAAAGCGTGAGGTTCTACAGGCATTCGAAGATTTCCAAAAAGGATTGCTGGGCACAATTCCTGTAATCCAGCGCGATGATGCAGGCATTCAGAAACCGTTGAATCGCAGTGGTGAAGGATCAAAACTAGGTGGAGATTCAAAGCCAGCTACGGCAGATGAAATTCTCAACGTGCATGGGGCGCCAACAACTATTCAAGAAAAGTAGTTGTGCATAAGTTTTTTTAGATGTCGGTGCACTCCTGAAGCATTCACTGCATGAAGATTTCAAACGAACGAGTTTCTTCACTCTTACGCGCTATCCCAGGAATTGAAACGCTCTCCTCTCTCATCGCAATAGATCCTTTACATCTAGAGATGAGCGCACGAATCGATTACCTCAGTGCGCTCGAGCGTCAAAGTGCGTGGCTTCAAGCTGCCTTGCAAAGGGCGATTGTGGCAGTTGCTGGCGAGGAACCATCAGTTGGCCAGGGAATATTCTTTGGTGTTGATGACTCCGAACGCGAAGATATTTCGACCGCGCTGCGAATGTCTTCGAGTAGTGCACAAATACGAATTGATGTAGCAAGAACATTGGTCAATCATCTTCCTCATACTTGTTCCGCCCTTGCTTCAGGTGAAATCTCCCCTGCTCATGCAACAGTGATTGCACGTGAGACTGCATCGGCGATTCGTGATGGCTTACCACCATTTGCAATATATGAAATTGAGACCAAAGCACTAGCGCATGCTGAGTTTCATACTCCTGCTCAGGTTGCCAATAAAGTCCGCACAGTCTTGGCAACTATTGCTCCTGCAACCTTTGAAAATGTTGTAAGTAAAGCTCGAGATGCGCGTCGAGTAAGTTGCTATAGAGAAAATGACGGAATGTCCACAGTTGTTGCAATTCTTCCAGCGCAAGATGCCCAGATTGTAATGAAGGCGATTGAGGCATTTATTTTACGAAGTGAGCGCAGTGAAGAGAAGGTTTCTTTGGTGGTCGCGGATCAAAAAGATTCACGAAATGCCGACATGAAACGTGCGGATGCACTCACTGAGATGGCCGCCCAATCTCTGGCCGCAATGAGTGAAGACTTACTTCTTCATCGTCGTCCTATTACTGTCAATGTCACCATTGATCTTCCAACACTTTTAGGATTAGCAGAAAATCCAGGACAGTTAGCTGGTTATGGCGCGATTCCAGCATCAGTTGCGCGCACTCTCGCCTCCGATGGTAAGTGGCGACGATTTATTACAGATCCACAGAGTGGCGCACTTTTAGATTACGGACGTGAAACATATACACCGCCACAGGAATTGGTTGATTTTCTCATCGCACGAGATCGAACATGCAGATTTCCCGGATGCCGACAACCGGCACATCGCGGCGATCTCGATCATGCCCAAAGTTGGGAAAGTGGTGGTGAAACGAATGCACAAAACTTAGGCGCCTTATGTCGGCGCCATCATCGAATGAAAACTCACGGTGGTTGGAGCGTTATTAGTAATGGTGATGGCTCATGCGATTGGAAGTCACCTGCTGGAAAAGAGTTTCATGTTCCTGCTCGTCCGATTCTCGAAGCGGTCTAATCTAAGTAATACTTAGCCAATGATTTGGTGGCCAACTGAAGTTCCAACGCTCACGCACGGGCTCATCACGCTTCGTCCACCTCAAGAAAGTGATATTCAATTAATTTACGAAGCTTGCCAAGACCCACTAATTCCTAAATTCACCACTGTACCGGCCAATTACACGATGGCTCATGCCGAATTTTATATTCGAGAAAAAACTCCTCAATCCCTGATCAATCAAAGCGAACTTCTCTTCGTTATTGAGAAAGGTATTGGTGATGATGCTCAATTTGTGGGACCAATTTCTTTTCATTCATTCGATATCGCCAATGAATCTGCAGAGATTGGTTACTGGATTACCAAGGAAATGCGTGGTTTAGGAATTGGAAAAATCGCTTGCCAAATACTCACGGAGTATGGCTTTACAACAATGGGATATAAACGAATCCAAGCTCATGTCAATGTTGAAAATATGATTTCTCGTAAACTATTACTCTCAGCGGGATATACACTCGAAGGCATAATCAGATCAAAGGTTCGACAAGACGATGGAAGCTTCACCGATATGGCACTTTTTTCAGTATTGCGCGATGAATGGGAAGGACTCTAAGTATGTATTCACTTGCTGTTTTGGTAGCAATAATTTTTCTCATTGCAGTTTTTGCAGGTCCGATTTCATTTGCGCTCACTTTTATTCCCGGAGATGGTACAAAGAGAAAAATGATTCGTCGAGTACCAATTCTGGTGCTGACCTTTATGGGCCTTGTTGTTTGTACTCAGCTGATCATCGTCTCAGTTCCACTTCTTGGAAAAATTGTTGCTCTATTCGGACTGGCAACTACATATCTCGCACTGCGCCGTGAGTTCTTCCGTGATTTCACAATTCGAAATGCACTTCGCCGTCGCGGTATTGGTGGAGGTAGCAGTCGAGGAAATGACGGACATGGGCCAGCAGGTCAGCATTAAATAAAATTGTGGAGGTGCCGGGAATCGAACCCGGGTCCTTCGGTACCAAAACAAGACTTCTACGGGCGTAGTGTGCTTATCGTTTTCTCAGTTCCGGATCTCTTACACACAAGTATCCGACAAACTCATTTGCGAAATGTTTCTCCGGCGATGTTCGCAAAGCCATCGCCAAGAAAAGCCCTCTAGCGGCGTTAGATTCCAGAACGAAGGCGCATCTGGGCTAACGGATTACAGAGCTCGCTTAGGCAGCGAGGGTGTAATCAGCGGCAGTTGTACTGGCGCTTGATTTTTTGCACAGGTTATTGGTTAACGAGATCATCCTGGCTTCCTCGGCCCGCTTCCCTTGTCTCAACATCCAAAGTCGAGACCGTTCACCCCCAAGCTTCGTTATGTAGCACGCAATGCTTATAAGCAATGTTTACAAACAATGTTTACAAACAAAATTTGTAAGCAATGCACGCGCTATATCACGAAAAATCTTGGGAACTAGAAGCATTACTTCTATCCCCTATGTAATTGTTTTCTAATTGTAAGTCAGAACTCCGTAAAGGCGTAATCAGAGCGCAAAAGGAGAAATAACTAGATCGGAGTTAGTCGTCGAACTTCGTGCGCTTTGAGCTCTTTCCAGATTGGCGACGAGAAATTTCCCGCTCTGCCTCACGACCTGCTTCCCGCTCCATTAATGCAGCGCGCTTATCGTGGGCTTTCTTTCCACGAGCAAGTGCTAACTCAATCTTCGCTTTTCCATCCTTGAAATAAAGAGAAAGTGGAATAAGTGTTGTGCCACCTTCTTTGAGTTTCCCAATCAATCTATGAAGTTCCTGCTTGTGAACTAATAATTTACGATCACGACGAGGTGTGTGATTAGTCCATGTACCTTCCGTATATTCAGGAATATGAACACCACTTAGCCAAAGTTCACCATCTTGCACCATTGCAAAACCATCTATGAGCGATGCTCTACCAAGGCGAAGTGATTTCACTTCAGTGCCAGTGAGGACGAGACCGCATTCAAAAACATCTTCAATTGAGTAATCGTGACGAGCCTTCTTATTTTGCGCAATGAGTTTGCGACCAACTTCTTTTACCATCGTCGCTCACCCACCTTTCCTAAGTAATAATGCTGACCTTGGACGCAATAGCTGCCTTTAGTCGCAGTAAATTATGAAACCAAATTACTAAACCACATTATTAAACCCATATTCTTAAACCCATATTCTTAAACCCATATTCTTAAACCTTGAGGTAGCGTCGAAGTGTAATTACTGATGCAACAGTGGAGACAACAAGTCCAGTTGCAAGCAAGTACGCAGAAGAGACCCAGACTTCACCCCAGCCAAAAAACTTTGTAAAGGAGAGAAGCGGGGCAACTTTAGAGTCGACAACGCTTTTGAGTGCAGCTAATAGTCCTGTTGCAAGCACCCAGCCGATAATGGCAGAGATAACGCCTTCGAGTAAGAATGGAAGTTGAATTGACCAGGAGGATGCTCCCACCAATTTCATCACACCAGTTTCTCGACGACGATTGAATGCTGCGATTCGAAGTGTGTTACTAATGAGCAGCGCTGCTGTGAGTACCGATGCCAATCCAACTAGAAGTGCACCATTTCGCAGTACAGCTAGAAGTCTAAAAAACTTTTCAAGAATGCTTCGTTGATCTTGAACTACATCAATACCTGGTCGACCCGAGAAAGCACTAACAATGACTGGATATTGTGTTGGATCTTTTAGTTTGACGCGAAATGATTCAGGTAATTGATCTGCCGTTACATTCTGTGCAATTGCAGAATCTTTGAAACGCTCGTGGAAGCGAATAAATGCTTGCGCTTGAGATTCGTAATAAACGCTTTGAACTACTGGCAAATTCTGTAAGTCATCTTGAATTTGTAGTCGTTGGCCAGCAGTAATTACTCCACCCGAACATGAAGGTGATTCTGAAAGTGGGCCACAGAGGAAAATGGAGACTTCAATCTTGTCATACCAATAATCTTTCATGGCGCCAACTTGAGCATTAGAGAGTAAGCCAACACCTAGTAGTGATAACGAAATTGCAGTAGTTACAACAACGGCAAAAGTCATTGTGAGGTTACGGCGAAGGCCAATTCGTACCTCGCTGAGCAAAAATCTAGCGCGCATCTTTTTTCTCCTTAGCCTGTATATCCATAAACGCCACGAACCTGATCGCGAATTACGTGCCCACCATCGAGTTCAATGACGCGCTTGCGCATCTGATCCACAATTCCAGAATCATGCGTTGCCATAAGCACGGTTGTTCCTTCACGATTAATGCGATCTAAAAGTTTCATAATTCCAACACTTGTTGATGGATCCAAGTTTCCAGTTGGTTCATCGGCAATGAGAATCAGTGGACGGCTTACATAGGCACGAGCAATTGCCACGCGCTGTTGTTCTCCTCCAGAAATTTCATTCGGAAGGCGGTCGGCTTTATCTTCAAGACCAACTAGTTCTAGGACTTCAGGAACTTCTCTGTTAATCTCTTTCTGAGAATATCCAAGAACATGCAATGTGAATGCCACATTCTCACTAATTGTTTTGTTTGGGAGCAATCGGAAATCTTGAAATACAGTTCCAACTTGGCGGCGCAATTCTGGAACCTTATGGTTTGCAAGAGTTCCTAAATCTTTACCCGCTACATGGATAGTTCCAGTGGTAGGTCGCTCTTCCCGCAGAATCAAACGCAAAAAAGTAGATTTTCCAGAACCCGAAAGTCCGACAAGAAATACAAATTCGCCTTTTACAATCTCTAAATTTACTCCATCGAGTGCGGCACGTTCTTGACCGGGGTAGACCTTCGTAACATTTTCTAGTCGAATCACATCTACTCCTCTTCACGTTCTCTATGCCGTGCAACAACCGGCACAGTGCGCGATCGATATTTCAACATTCTTACTTAGATCTGGTGCGCGCCGCATGGCTTGGGCGAGTTTGGGATCTGACTCCGCTTAGTTTATTGAGAATGAGGATGAATACGCTCTTCTAACGCGCTTTTACGCCTGAGAAATATGTGATTTTTCTCCGATTTACGCAGAATTTTCTTTAATGTGAACTACGACGCCAGCGAATTCCTGCTTCGATAAATTCATCAATCTCGCCATCGAGGACAGCGCTGGTATTGCCAGTTTCATAATCAGTACGAAGATCTTTCACCATTTGATACGGTGCTAAAACATAGGAACGCATTTGATTTCCCCAAGAACCAGAGTTATCACCTTTAAGTGCATTTATCTTGGCTTGTTCTTCTTGGCGACGTCGCTCTAATAGTTTTGATTGAAGCACCGCCATTGCTGTAGCTTTATTTTGAATTTGTGAACGCTCGTTTTGGCAAGAAACAACAATGCCTGTTGCCATGTGAGTTATACGTACTGCGGAGTCAGTTGTATTTACACCTTGCCCACCTGGACCAGAAGAACGATAAACATCAACCCTAATTTCCTTTTCATCAATATCAATGTGATCACTTTGTGCGACAACAGGAACAACTTCAACGCCACAAAAAGATGTATGACGACGGCTCTGGCTATCAAATGGTGAAATGCGAACCAACCGATGAGTGCCTTGTTCCACTGAAAGTGTTCCGTAGGCATACGGCGCACTTACTTTGAAGGTTGTTGATTTGATACCCGCCTCTTCGGCATAAGAAGTTTCCAGTACATCAACATTGAAATTATGTCGCTCGCAGTAGCGCAGATACATGCGCATCACCATTTCAGCCCAGTCGGCTGCTTCAACTCCGCCTGCTTCTGATCGAATAGTGATGAGGGCGTCGCGATCGTCATATTCGCCATTGAGAAGTGTCTGAACTTCTAATTCGCCAATGACTTTTATTACTGAATCTAATTCTGCAAAAGCATCATTCATTCCAGAACCATCTGGTTCACTTGCCGCCAATTCAAAGAGAATCGGAAGATCCTCAACCCGCCTGCGCAAAGTTTCTAACTTGGTAATCTCAGATTGAACGCGTGACAGGCGGCTCGTAATTTTTTGGGCATTTTCTGGATCATCCCAAAGATTAGGAATACCAGCCTGTTCTTCTAATTCGACAGATTGCTTGTGTAATTTTGGCAAATCCAAAACTTTTTCGATTGAAACAAGAGTTGCATCGATTGCTGCAATCTCTAGATCAAACTCTCTGGCGGCCATAGGAGAAGACTACCCGAGTACGTGATAACTAAAGAATTCGATGCCCGAAGAGATATAAACCTTTGCCTCTTTGATTTTCTGTCGCAACTCCGGCATGTAATTCAACGCGTGATAAATGCGCAAAAGGAATGGCAAATGGCAAAGTGGCTTCTACTTGAGTATTGATTGATATTACGTAACCATCGCAATCAAATCCAGAGAGCACTAATTCTCCCAATTCAATTCGCTTTTGCGAAGTAGAGCTCGCATTCCAATCGCGTAACTCTTGGACCACTTCTGAATATCCACGAGAGCAATCCAATGGAATTCTTTTCATTTCCTTTGCAGAATTACGGTTTTGTAAAAATGGAGTAAATATTGTTCCTTTGCCTTGGTAATAGGCATCTAGATCCAAGACATGCGATCCTTGCTGACTCGCAGCCTCTGTCGCCTGAATCAATGAACGTTGAGCAACTGCAATACTTGCAATATCTGTCATAGCCATAATTGCAAAGAGAGTAACAACGAAGAGACCGATAATGAGAAGTGAGATTGATCCCTCTTCATCTTTGAGCGATTTTATGACCATGGTGAGAGGTGTTCTTGGGCAATGGCTTCTACTGTTCGTCCATCATCTAATTTCATGCTGACTTTAATTTTAACAACTGAACTTGGTGACAAGCATGGTTGCTTACTGCAGCTAAAGCTCAATGAAATTGAATCATTCTCACGTTGTGAAAGTCCCCTTGCCAATCCAATAATGTGAACTGCCTGCGATGCAACATACTGTCCATCTCCATCATCAGAACTTGAAATATATGCTCGAAGAGTCTCCCGAGCTATAACACGGGTCGTCTCCTCTGCCCAACTCAGTGATGAGAATTGATTGAGGTACATAAGCACGGGCAAGAAGAGCGGAATACCCAGCATGACAAATTCGACTGAAGCGCTTCCTTTTTCATTCTTTATCCGATCGAAAAACCTTTGCATCATCTTGGCTCTATTTCTTTGCACGAGTTAGGAAATATTCTCCATAACGGCAATTCCTGATACATCTATTTGAGAATGTCCACTTATCATCGCTATAAAATTTGGAAGCAGTTGAGGGATGGCTCGCCGCTTATGTGTGACTAAAACCTTGATTTTGGTAAAAGTATCATGTGAGTTGAGATCAATAACTTCATCAGTGGCATACAAGACACCGGATATTGCGCGTGCTGATGCAGCACTCTGAGTTGTTGCCATATCAACAGTTCGCAGATTGATTGCGATAACAAGTTGCGCAGCAATTAAAAACAGAATTATCAAAGGAATTATCACCATCGCACTTTCAACACTTCCATGTTCACTGCCCAAATACTTCTTAAGCGAGCGGATTTGCGATTTACTAACAATCATCGAATTCCATTCATTGCATCGAGTGAATTACGAAGAATTGCAGTCAATCGTGGGGCGGCTATTGTCCAAATTGCAGTTACTAATCCAGTAGTCATAAGAACAACAAGTACCCAACCTGGTACGTCTCCACGTTCATTACTGAGATGCTTCTTTGTTACATGGGAATAATGTTCAATTCGTGATGCTATTCCTAAAAAAAATTTGACTGATTTTGTAATTAGCTGATTTTTTCTTCCTCGGATTTTACTTTCAAATATCATCTGTTCCTCCAATAAATAACGTGGATGGAACTATCTAATGTTTATGTGCTAGTGCTGAAAAGAAATATTAATAGTGTGCATATTGGCGATTGTGGAGAACTAAATATGCGATGGAGCAATCTCGGGAAACCAGGAAAGGGCTTCATCGCGGAAATTACCTTCTGCTTCTAATTGGCAGAAAATTCCAGTTGTTCCAAGGGTTACTCGGTGTATCAGTACATATTCGGCTGGGAGATTGAGTTGGAAACCAATCTTGGCCGTTGGGTTGCGAGGATCTCCCACGCGCGCACTCTGATCGCGCAACCATTCGCGAGAATATTTGAACTTCTCTGTCCGAAGTGGCTCAACTAGCGGTACTAAATATTCCAACACTAAAGCTGGATCAACATTGACATCACCAACAATAAAACCATCAGCTTTGAAACCTTCATACAAAGCCAGAGCGTCATCATCGAGAGCATGTTTGAGAAGATTCTTCATCGGTTCGGGGAAGCCGCCAGGTAATCGATTACAGGCACCAAAATCTAGAACGCCTAAGCGTCCATCATCGAGTAAACGAAAGTTTCCTGGATGCGGATCCGCATGCAATAAACCGGCACGATCTGGTGACGTGAAATGAAAACGTGCCAATTTCATCCCCGCATTATTTCTTTGTTCGGTAGTTCCACTAGCAATAATGTGAGCGAGCGGAGTTCCATCGAGCCATTCAGAGACTAAGACTCGATCTGAGACCATTACAACTTTAGGAATTGCAATATCTGGATCACCATCGTAGACACGTGCATACGTTTCTTGCGCTTGTGCTTCGTAACGATAATCAACTTCTTCAATGATGCGAGCACGCAACTCTTCAAGAAGTGGTTTCATTTCAAGACCAGGCATAACTAATTGAAAGATTTTTGCAAATCGTTGAATTTGATTGAGATCAGACATAAGGGCTTCTGCTGCACCTGGATATTGAATCTTTACGGCAACGTGACGTCCATCTTTCCATTGTGCGCGGTGTACTTGACCAATAGATGCTGAAGCAGTTGGCGAATCTTCAAAACTTGCAAAATTATCACGCCAGTCTTCACCTATTTCTTTTGCTAAAACTTTATGTACAACCCGTGTTGGGAGCGGAGGAGCTGACTCTTGTAATTTGGTTAACGTTGCTCGGTATGGCTTTGCAATCTCTTCTGGAAGTGCAGCTTCAAAGACTGAAAGTGCCTGGCCAAACTTCATTGCTCCACCCTTGAGCTCACCAAGAACTTTGAAAAGTTGCTCGGCAGTTTTCTCTTGAATTTCTGCAAAAACCACATTGCTCGATTGCCCCACTAATTGGCGACCAAGTCCGAGTGCACCGCGTCCAGCAAGTCCCATCGGAATTGAAACCATTCGGGCAGATCGCACAAATGTAGATTGTGGGATCTCGCTTCCTTGGTTGTTGGCCTCAATTGACATAGGCGCAATTGTGAAGGAAATTATGAATCTACGCCACGTGAAATCTATTTCCAGGAGCACCCACAACGTGGGTGAAGGGAATAAGTAATGTGTTCTTGATTACAGGATTCACCATATGCGAATTTCGTACGAGATCCAATCAGTGAATCATCTCGGCCATCAATGTAACCCAGTAATGCATGCGCGATACGTCCTGAAATTTCATGGGCCGATGCGACCGAACTTTCATGTGCTGGCGCTTTGAGGCCAACAGCTGAGCTTACTGATGCAATTTCGTGATGCGTAGAAACATCATCTAAATATTCACTTACATCTCCTTGTTCTTCACGTGAAATCGAAATGCACCGCAGGCATGGAGTTTTTCCAGGAATTACTAATGGGCCCCAACTAATTCCACCTCCTTGAGGAGTTGAAATGAGAAAGAAATCAATTTCATCACGCATCCACTTTGAAATAGTTCCAGTTGTCAATTCATCTTTACTGGGATCTCCAACAAATATTTTTAGAGTTCTCTCTTTTGCATATCTTTTCTTTTCATCTGAACTTAGAGGGAAGAGTGCAAATTCCTTGGCAAGTTCATGCAACCGAACTCGGAAATTAGCTCCCACATCGCTCACTCGTAGAAAAGTGGCTCCGATATCTCTATGACTTATTGCGAGATTGTCTCTAATGCCTTGTTGACCAAGATGGGTATTTGTAACACCACTACCCAACAAAATCCCATAAAGGAGTACCGCAATTCGACTACTTCCATATATTTCGACTTCAAATTCCTGTCGTGCAGAAATCATTTCTACTCCACCATCTTCAACCCCATCACACCATGTGATTTCAGATAATTCTGGAGTTAGGCGGTTATGTAATAACTGAAGCGCTGGATCTCTACTTTCAACATTTTTGCGTTTTGCTTTTTCAGCAATGGATGGAACGCTTGAGTGAAAGCGATTGGTCAATATAATTTTTCCACTTCTTGTATCCAAAAAATTATTGGAATGAAGAATGGAAATAACCGAATCAACTTCTGAGCGAGAAATTCCAGAAAGTGCAGTTATCTCTTCTACGCTCTTACTTCCATCGAGGTAAGAAATAACCTTGCGAGCGCCCGTTCTCTGTAACTCGATATTCTTATCAAAATTACCGATGATGACTCTTTCATATCCATTGCTTTCTTGGATGGAGACCCGAAGCCCCACTTTCAGGCGTAGGTGATTATCACTGTGCTTTTCTTGTGTATATGTCATGGAAGCGAGAATGACGCAGTGCAGACGATTGAGAGTGTGGAGTTCGCCTACCTGTGGCCAAATCGAATTTTTGAAACCCTGAGTTAGAACTCAGTTACTCGTTGTACTTATTTCATAATCATCTGCAAAAAAAGAACAAGCCCCCAATCGCATGAGCGATCGAGGGCCTGCCTACGTCTTGACGTTAGATATTTATATATCTAAAAATTACTGTGCTTTGCCAAGGATGCGATTTACCTTGGTGCCACATACAGGACAGATTCCCTGTGCCATGCGACGACCAGATTCAGAGACCTTTACAGTTCCCTCGAAATCACGCTTCTCTTTGCACTTAACGCAGTAAGCGTCACCTTTGTATGTCTCAGCCATAATCTTCCTCCAATCGACGCTTACAACCGATGAGACTTTCGCACTTTCGTGCGCTAGGCCCTTCATTGCTCCCCGTGTAGGGTAGGCGTGCAGGTATGACGATACAGCCGGACACGCTCAATAAGGGAGAACTAGGCCTCAGGGTTGAGGACTTTCTTAAGAATTTCTGGAGCGGCAAGGAGCGTTTCTGCCGCCTCGAAGCCATCTAAATAGGCAGCTGCCCGTTGTGCCTCGGGGAAGCGGGCCAAAATCGCGTAGAACTCCTCGCCATGGTCGAAATGACGCAGGTGAATGGCCTCATGGAAGAGAACTGAATCCAGAACGTAGTCAGGGGCGCCTTTGAGGCGGTCTGAGATACGTATTGTGCGGTCGATACCGGTGCAAGAACCCCAGCGCTCGCGCATGGAGCGCCAGTTCACCGATGCTGGACGCTCGGTGATTTCGGGGGCGAGATTGTTTAACAGCTCATCGATTCTTGTAATCATCAGTTCTTCACTTGGGACTTTTGATGCCTCCATGGCTCGGATTTTGGCAATCATTTGAGGCACCATCTCGCGCTCATCAGCCTTGGACATGCGGGCAGGGATGGAGATGACTATTCGCCCGCCTTGGCGATAAGCGGAAATATTTTTCTTTCGCCGAGTTGAGCGGATAACAATGATCTCACCCTCTGTAATGCCAGGGAGGACATCACCTTGAGGATCTTGTGGCAGAAAGTCCATAGGAAACGGTATCGCTTTTAGACAAATCTCAACTTCTCATTGAGAGATTTCGTCATAAATAAATCGCTTTATCGTAATAAAAAAGCATTTGTCAATGCGATTGATATTTGATTGTTATACCCATTTCGCTTAGGTTTTCCTTACGAAGTCCTCGGATAACCGTTCTATATCTGCAAGGGGAAGGCAGATATGTGAATGTGCGCCCGGGGACTTCGCTTTTAAAGATTGCTAAGGTCATCCGGAATTGTTGTGCTGGCAATAAATAATTCTGGAGTTGCAAGATCCTCTGCCGTTGGCAGAAAACCTCCCCATATGCGATCACGAGTTTGGATATCGCTGAGTTCTAGAATCTTGGCCCAAAATGTTTTTGCTTCTCGAGCAAGCCGCGGTGAAACTTCTAATCCAAAAAGCGATGAAAATAATTGTTGAGCTGGCGCCGATGTTGCACGTCGACGTCGAAGCGTCTCACTCAGAGCCCCACTATGTGGGAGTCGCTCCCCCGCGGCAATTTGCGATACTTCATCTGCCCATCCATCAATGAGGGCTAATACTGTCTCTAATTTTGTCAGTGCACTTTTTTGTGCAGGTGTTTCTTCTGGGGTGAAGATTCCATTGTTGAGTGCAATCTTAAAGCTTTCTGGGTTTGATGGATCGAATTCACCACTTGCTTGGGCTGATTCAAATGCATCCTGTGCCTGGCGTTGAATTGCATCGATATCGATACGAATTCCTTTTCCATATTCAGTGATGGCGCTTTGAATATATGAGACCAACCATGGATTGTGTGAGAAAAGTCGAGCAATGGCTGCTTCGCGAAGTGCGTGAAAAATACGAACTTCATCCATTGGAATTTCTAAATCTTTAGCCCATTCATTAATATTTTGTGGAACTAAAGCAGGATATGCAGGGTCTAGTAGTGGAAGCCCTACATCGTGCGCCCCCGTCATTCCAGCTGAGAGTGAACCAATCGATTGTCCTAGCTGAGTTGCAATGAGGGAACCAATAAATGAACGAAGTAAGCCCGCAAGTGCGCCAACTGGAATATTTAGCGGACTCTCTTCACTTTCCCCCGCTTGTGCTTCCATTGCGCTATCTAGAAGTGTCCCAATAGCGGCGGCAAGTCCTGCGGCAAGTGGCTCCACCAAAACCTGCCACCCCGTCAATGTCGTATTGACCCAATCCATTCGGCTAAGTGAATTCCCTGATGCCGGTGGAATGGAATGTGATGATGGAAAGTAGGTAGCTTGATCTAGCCACAGTTCTGCAAGTGCGAGCGCTTCTTCTATTTGCGCAACATCATTTGCTCCAATTGGAGCAGATCCATGTGCTTGCACAAATTTCTTGGCAGTATCTCTCACAATATTTCGCGGGAGCGCTTCGGCAGATTTTCCTGATGAATCTAAACCTTGAGTGAATTGATTAATAAAACCAACGGGATTGAAATCTGCACTTACTCCCAAATTTTTGAATTGTTCACGGATTTTTTCTTGCATCTCTTCCATCATTGCTGCAAATTCTTGAGAGTTCTCAGGTTCATTTGCCTTATTATCTTCTGAGTCGTCAGGTGTGAATCCAATTGGTGACATGGCTACCATCCTCTCATCTTCGCCCAAGTGTTGCTTATCTAGTCCAACAAACTCAATGCGAGTTTTCTTCCCAGTGCTAGTACGATGTGCCTCATGTCGAGTGCGTTCTTAGCCCTAATCTGGTGGGTAGTCCCAGCAGCGGCACTCATTGGAGCACTTGGTTACGTCCTGTGGGTTACAAAATTTCAAGGGCGTTTTGAGCAAGAGACTTCACGATCAGTCGGGCAGTTTCAACGATTCCAAGAATCTCTCGCCGAGCAACAGAGAATTGGTTCATTGCCAAACGCAACTTTAGCTCATGAAATTACTGGCGAAAAAATAGATGAAGCTGACACTAAGAACTAAAAGTAGATGCGCTTCTCCCCGCTGCCATTATTAGCAAAAATTACTTTATTAGTTTTTGGAATCTGCACAATCCTTGTTCCGCTTCCCTACGTTGTAATGATTCCAGGCGATGCTGTAAATGTATTCAATTCAACTATCACAATAAAAAATCACACGGTTTATCCCGCTGAAGGACGCTTAGATTTACTTTCAATTCGTATATCAAATCCTGATTCTCTAGTTTTTGGCCCAGAGGTTTTCTACACCTGGTTCAAAGGTGATCGAGTTGTCTATCCTCGATCCGCCGTGTATCGAAATGGGACCACGACTAAGAGTGAAGAGGCGAGCGCCAAGAAAGATATGCAAGGTTCGCAAAATACTTCTATTTCGGCAGCGCTCACCTATCTCAACAAAAATTCACTTGCAATATCTGGAACGCCTTTCAAGCCATCAGATATAAAATTTGATATCAAAGCAACGGGTGGTCCCAGTGGTGGACTTGTTTTTGCTTTAGGAATAATTGAATTACTTACGCAAGAAAGTATTTTGGGTAAAAACCATATTGCCGGCACTGGAACAATATCGGCCACAGGGGCGGTTGGCCCGATTGGTGGGATAACTGAAAAAATTATCGCTGCCAAAAGAGCTGGAGCGACTATTTTTCTGGCACCAATTGAAAACTGTTTAGAACTCACCAAAGTCCCGAAGGGTATGAGCGTCATTGCCGTCACAAATTTGAGCGATGCAATCCAACAATTACAGCCCTTTGCACGCGGCATGAGGGCCAATTTTTCGTCTATGAAGACGAGCAATGGGTGCGCTAACGTAGGCGCATGATGAGTAGAGCAAACCCACAAGTAAATTTCCCTCGCAAGCGCGGTCCACTTTCAATCACAATTGGAATTTTGGCTGTCTTAGTAATCGCGCTTATCTCACTCAGCGGTTTTTACGCAGATTGGCTCTGGTTCAAGTCAGTCAACTTCACAAGCGTGTGGAGCACTGTCCTATTTACAAAAATTGAACTCTTTTTCCTGATCGGTATTGCGACCTCCTTTATAATTTCGCTCAACATTTACTTAGCTTTTCGCCGCCGACCTTTTTATGTTCCATTAGCTGTAGAAGCCGATAATCTCGAAAGATACCGCGCGCAAATAGAACCCATCAGACGCTGGGTCTTTGCAGCACTTGCAGTCGCACTCATTTATTTTGCTGGTACTTCTGGTTCTCAACTCTGGAATACCTGGTTGCTCTTTAAGAATTCAACAAGCTTCGGAGTCAAGGATCCACAATTTGGAATGGATATTTCTTTCTTTGCATTCAGATTACCGATGTGGCAAAGCATCATTGGTTGGGCAATTTCCACACTTGTACTTTCACTTATTGCAACTGCCATAGTCCACTACCTCTATGGCGGTATCAGACTTCAAGTTCGCGAAGATCGCACAACTGTTGCTGCTCGTGTTCAACTTTCTGTACTTCTTGGACTTCTTGTTTTGATGAAGGCAGTTGCATATTGGTTTGATCGTTACGCACTCGTACTCAAGCAGAGTAAATTGATTACAGGTCTTACCTACACCGATGTCAATGCTGTTCTTCCTGCAAAGGCAATTCTTGCCGCCATTGCAGTGGTGTGTGCTCTTCTATTTTTTGCAAATATTGTGCGACGCTCATGGGTACTTCCAGCTGCGGGAACTGCACTTCTCGTCATCTCATCAGTTTTGATTGCAGGCATTTATCCTGGTGCGATTCAACAGTTTCAAGTAAAGCCAAGCGAATCCTCTAAAGAAGCTCCCTATATTCAACGAAATATCGATGCAACTCGCGCAGCATACGGTTTAGATAATGTAAACGTAACTGACTACCAAGCAACAATTTCTACCTCTGCCGGGCAGCTGACAAAGGATGCTGCGACTATTTCAAATATTCGCTTAATGGATCCAAATGTTCTTTCTGCAACATTTCGTCAATTACAACAGATAAAGCCTTATTACACATTCCCGGAATCACTCGATGTTGACCGATATAAAGTAAATGGAGTTCAACGCGATGTGATTGTGGCAGTACGTGAACTCAACATTGAAGGTAATCCAAGTCGCAACTGGATCAACGATCACCTTGTTTACACACATGGTTTTGGTTTAGTTGCCGCATACGGCAATGCCCGCGATGCGGACGGAAAACCATCTTTCGCTGTCGGAGACCTTCCACCTACAAAGGGCTTAGGAACTTTCCAGCCTCGTATTTATTTTGGCGAAAATGTTCCTGACTATTCAATTATTGGCGGTGTAAAAACTAATTCTCCCGTTGAGTTTGATTATCCAGATGATGCATCATCTAATGGTCAGAAAAACTTTACCTATACAGGAACTGGTGGAGTACCAGTAGGTTCGCTTTTCAATAAATTCGTCTTCGCTCTAAAGTACCAAGAGCAAAAACTTCTGCTTTCAAACCTCATCAATAAAGATTCTAAAATCCTGTTCAACCGTAATCCACGTGATCGAGTTGCAAAAGTTGCTCCATGGCTCACTCTTGATGGAAATCCATACCCAGCAATTGTGGATGGAAAAGTTACATGGATTATTGACGGCTACACGACAAGTTCCGGGTATCCATATTCAAAAGAGACAGTACTTTCAAGTGCAACAAGTGATGCATTGACAGCTAATTCCACATCTATAACCGCGCAAAGTAATAAGACTGTTAATTACATCCGTAACTCAGTCAAGGCGACAGTAGATGCCTACGATGGAACAGTTACTTTGTATCAGTGGGATGCAAAAGATCCTGTACTTGCAACGTGGAGTAAGGCTTTTCCAGGCAGCGTAAAACCTAAGAGCGCTATATCTGCAGAACTAATGCAACATATTCGATATCCAGAAGATATCTTCCGCGTACAGCGTGAAATTCTCAGTGCCTACCATGTAAAGACTGCAGGAGCTTTTTATGGTGGTCAAGATTTCTGGCGCGTGCCTCGTGATCCATCCACATTTGGTGGAAATGCAGGAGCGCAACCTCCTTACTATCTCACTCTCCAATTACCTGGCGCTGCTAAACCTGCATTCTCATTGACAACACCATTTGTCCCTCGAGGTGGTCGAGAAAACTTATCTGCATTTGCAGTAGTGAATTCAGATTCTGGTCCTGATTACGGAAAAATTTCTGTATTGCAATTACCACGAAGTACTAACGTGGCCGGTCCTTCTCAAGTGGCTTCAAACTTTGAAGCAAAACCAGAAGTTGCTAACTCACTCTCACTGCTGCGCCAGGGTGGTTCTGACGTAGTACTTGGTAATCTCTTGACACTTCCAGTTGGTGGCGGATTACTTTATGTACAACCTGTCTATGTGCGTGCAACAGCAAATAGTGCTGCATATCCATTACTTCAAAAAGTATTAGTTTCATTCGGAGATCAAATTGGTTATGACGACACACTTAAGGGTGCACTCGATCAAGTCTTTGGTGGAAATTCAGGAACAACTGCATCTACCGGAATTGGAAATACAACTACAACAACTGGAACAACAAATAATGCATTAGCGAGTGCATTAGCGAGTGCCAAGCAAGCACTTACTGATGGACAAGCTGCACTTGCAAAAGGTGATTTCACTGCATACGGACGTGCACAAGATCGCTTGAAGTCTGCAATTGCTTCAGCAATCGCTGCGCAATCTCGTAAGTAATTCGAGATTAACTGCAGCAGTTTTTGACGATTTGGTCTTTACGGTCACTAACACCTACGATTGCGCTACCGACGCGGGGTGGAGCAGCTCGGTAGCTCGCTGGGCTCATAACCCAGAGGTCGTAGGTTCAAATCCTGCCCCCGCTACCAATTGAAATAAGAGCCTACGGGCTCTTATTTTATTTAACGAGATGTGTTTTATTTAATGCGCAAAGAATTTGTTACAACGAAAAGTGAGCTCATAGCCATTGCCGCTGCTGCATAAAGGGGGGTGAGTAATCCAAGTGCTGCGATGGGTAGACCAATCACGTTATAGAGAAAAGCCCACCCAAGATTTGTTCGAATAATACGTACTGTTTTTTTCGACAACTCAAGTGCGTCAATCACACTTGAAAAAGTAGTCCGCATCAATGTGATGTCAGCGCTAGAGATCGCTGTATCCGTTCCAGTTCCCATCGCCATACTCAAATCCGCAGCAGATAGTGCAGCCGCATCGTTAATTCCATCCCCAATCATGAGAACGCGATGGCCTTCCTGTTTGAGTTTTTCGACAATCGCTAATTTATCTTCCGGCATTGCGCTGGCAACAACATGGTCTGGGTCTATAGATACACGTGATGCAACAGAGGAAGCCACCTCAGCGCTATCACCTGTTACTAACCACGGAGTTATACCCATCGCTCTAAGTGCAATCACGGTCTCTGATGCATCACTTTTTATTTCATCACCTACGGCGAAAACAGCAAGTGCCACGCCATCCCAAGCTAAAACCGAAATTGTTAGGCCAGAAGATTGAGCAACACTAATTGCACGCGAAATCTTTGGATGAAATGAAGTCGATGAATGCGCAACGGCTTGTGGTGAACCAATGAGAACAACGGGAGATTGAATTCCAAGGTTGACTCGGCCCGCTGCTCCAGCGCCAGGTGTAATAGAAAAATCTGAGACCGTTGTCGTATTTATCGATTGTGCAGAAACATAAGCACTAATTGCGTGGGCAATCGGATGATTATTTTGATTCTCAATAGATAAGGCCGTAGAAAGAATTGTTGCTTCCTTCAATAATTCTGTAAAGCCATTTCCTAATATTGCGCCAGCTTCTAAAACAACGGTGGCTTCCTGCACCTTCATCACTCCCGCAGTAAGGGTTCCTGTCTTATCTAGGACGACAGTGTCTATTGTGCGAGCAACTTCAAGCACGCGAGGTTCGCGAATAACTATGCCCCGTTGAGCACCTCTTCCCGAGGCAACCAACAAAGCAACTGGCGTGGCCAGGCCAAGGGCACATGGGCATGCAATCACCAAAACTGTAATTGCAACGGAAATTGATTGAATTAATGAATCTCCGTTATATCGCCACACAAAATAGGTAGCAATTGCACCAAGAGTTACAACTGGTACAAAAACAGCACTTATTCGATCAGCAAGGCGTTGAATAGGTGCCTTAGTGCTTTGCGCATTTACAACCATTGCGGTAATTCTTGCTAATTCGGTGTCACTACCAATTCGAGTTGCACGCACCACAAGGCGACCATTGTGATTGAGGGATGCACCGATAACAGTTGATCCGATAGTGACATCAATGAGTGCTGATTCACCTGTGAGCATTGAGTTATCTACCGCGCTACTTCCTGAAACAACTATTCCATCTGTCGCAATTCGATCTCCCGGGCGGACTTCAAACTCGTCACCTATTTGTAAATTTTCAATCGATGAAATTAGCGGTAATCCCCCACGAATAATGGTGACCTCTTTCGCGCCAAGGGATAGAAGAGCTGAAAGCGCGCTGCTTGCACGACGCTTTGCACGAGTTTCCAGATAGCGGCCAAGTACTACTAAAAGAATTACTCCACCTGCGACCTCTGTATAAACATCGCCCGCACCTGTTGAATTTGCATAAATCGACCATCCGAATGCACTGAGTGATCCTAACGAAACCAAATTATCCATCGTTGGATGAAAAAGATTTCGAAGTGCGGCGCGATGAATTGGCCACGCAACGAAAAGTACAACTGGGGTGGTGAGTCCTATAACAAGCCAAGAAGTTGGCGAATATATTGGGTGTAGGACACCCAATAAATCTAACTTATCTAAGATCCATACATCTATTGCATGGTGCCAACTCATTATCATAGAAATAGTTATTGCCGGAATTGCAAATAGAGCCGCAAAGAATAAGGCAATTGAAGATTTTTTATTATGCATGGAAACATGCGATGAATCACCCAGTGGTGAAGCCGAGTATCCAGCTTCCTTGATCTTCTGAATGAAAATTTTTGGGTTTATTTCAGCTGGAGCTAAAATATGGACGGTTTCAGAGCCAAAATTCACACTAGCTTTGACACCTTCCATTGAATTTAAAGTTCTTTCAATTGAATTCACACATGCCGAACAGGTCATACCTTGGACAGCTAAAGTCGTTGTCTCTAATGAAGTTGTCATGAGAGTGCTTCTACAATCTTTGTGTGTAACTTTCCATTTGTTGATAATCCACTCTTTTGGAATGGTCCATTAACGCCATTCGTTCCCGAAAATTGACCACCTGCCTCACGAACTATGACATCGAGAGCTGCCATATCCCACAAGGCAAGAGCCGGTTCGATTGCAACGTCTACCGCGCCTTCTGCAACCAACATGTGCGACCAAAAATCACCTAGACCACGGGTGCGCCATGAATCATCTAATAGTTTTCGAAATGACGATAATTTTTCATTCCATCCAACAAAGTCAGAATAAGTGATTGATGCATCAGATATTGATTCCACTTTTGAGACAGAAATCTTTTTTGGTGCACCCTTTGCGAAAATGACATATGAGCCAGAACCTTCAGATGCATACCAACGACGTGAAAGTGCCGGAGCGCTTACAACTCCAACCACAACTTTTTCACTGCCATCTTCACTTCGTTCTACTAAACCAATCAGTGTTGCCCAGGTTGGAACTCCGCGCATGAAGTTCTTCGTGCCATCAATCGGATCTATGACCCAATATCTTTTTGCCTTTTCATGCGTACTTCCGAACTCTTCTCCCAGCACTCCATCGTGTGGACGATCCTTAGCGATTGCTGTAGTGATTGCTTGTTCTGTTGCTCGATCAGCATCAGTTACTGGAGTGTTATCTGGTTTGGTACTTATAACTAAATCTTGCGCCTGATAGCGATCTAACGTAATTGCATCTGCAATATCTGCAAGTTTGTGTGCAAGAGCTAAATCCTCTTTGTAGTCAAATGCGCTCATGCGCTTTAGTCTAGCGAAGCAAGATTTTCTGCGGGTATTTCACCCTTTATTGCGAGTAAGGAGCGAAGGCTTTCCAAGCGCGCAGTACGTGCGGAATTGGTCACACCATCTGGTGCGGCCCATGCATCTAATTTGCAATCTTTTTCATTATGCGAGCAATTATTCATACACGATGCGGCAACCTCAGATAGGTCGCTAAAGGCTGCGACAATTTTATTGGCATCAAAGTGCGATAATCCGAATGCTCTAATTCCTGGAGTATCAATAATCCATCCGTCTTGAAGTTCTAAGGTTGCAGCAAGTGGAAGAGCGATAGCACTTGAAGATGTATGGCGCCCACGTCCTGTTACGTCATTGACGTCACCCGTTAGGCGCATCGCGTTTGGAACTAATGCATTGATCAGTGTTGACTTTCCTACGCCTGAATGGCCAACGAGCACCGAAGTTTTTCCAAGTAAGACTCTACGGAGCATCGCAATATCTTCTTCTCGTGAATCAGTTTTGATTGAAGTATGAAGAATTTGAATTCCTAAATGCTCGTAATCTGCCAAAAAAGATGGCGCTTCACCTAAGTCATTCTTAGTAATAAGAAGTATCGGAGTAATTCCTTCATTAAAAGCACAAACAAGAAATCGATCAATGAGTCCTCGACGTGGCTCTGGGTTTGAAGCAGCGACGACAATAACAAGTTGGTCAATATTTGCAACGATGGTTCGTTCTACTTTAGCAACATCATCAACAGTTCTACTCAGCGAATTTCGTCGCTCTTTTACTGCAACGATTCGTGCCAGTGACCCATCGCTGCCACTAATGTCACCGACAACCGAAACAAGATCTCCTACAACAACTGATTTTGGTCCCAACTCACGAGCACGCATCGCGGTAATAATTTTTCCTTCATCAGTAATACATGTTGTCCGACCGCGATCGACTGTTGTTACTAATACTTGCTTGGCGCCAGAATAATCTGGACGATCTTTGCTTCTTGGTCGAGTGCTTCGCGCAGGACGGATGTGTGCATCCGATTCGTCGTATTCGCGTGGCGCCATCATTGAAGAATTGAGCTCCACAAGCCAGGAAAATCTGGCAAAGTTTTTCTCGTTGTAGCAATATTTTCTACTTCTATACCCTGTGTAACAAGGCCAATCACAGCTCCTGCTGTTGCAAGTCGATGATCATCATAGGTATGAAATATTCCAGCATGTAATGGTGCAGGAGTTATATGCAGCGAACTCTCTTCTTCCCGAACATTTCCACCGAGTGAATTTATTTCACGTGTCAGTGCTGCAAGGCGATCAGTCTCATGCAAGCGAAGGTGACCAATGCCTCGAAGGTGTGAAGGTGAATTAGCAAGGGCAGCCATTGCAGCAATTGATGGCGTTAGTTCTCCAACATCATGGAGATCGATATCTATGCCTGAAATTTGGCCATTTCCATTTACTGTGAGTCCATTGTCATTGAGCTCAACTTTGGCGCCCATTCGCGTAAGAATTTCGCGAAGTTGATCACCTGGTTGCGTTGTTTTGGTAGGCCAATCAGCAATCGTGATCCTTCCTCCGCACACCATTGCCATAGACAAAAAGGGTGCAGCATTAGAAAGGTCTGGCTCGATAACTAAATTTTTTCCAATCAAATTTCCAGCGTTCACGCTCCACGTGTGTGACGCAGTATCAACAATAACTTCGGCGCCAAAGTCGCGAAGCATTTCGACTGTCATTTCAATATGAGGCATTGATGGGAGTGTTGAACCAACATGTCGAGCAACTAATCCATTTTTCATACTTGGAGCAACTAGTAAGAGGGCAGAAAGAAACTGACTTGAGGCACTTGCATCGATATGTAATTCGCCTCCTGGAATTTCACCTTTTCCATGAAGAATCATTGGCAAGCTATATCGACCCTCATGACTAATGGAAATACCTAAATCCTCAAGTGCTTTGATTACGGGGCCAAGTGGACGCTCGTGGGAACGAGGATCTCCATCAAAGGAGATATCACCTTTAGCTAACGCAGCAAATGGTGGTAAAAAACGCATTACAGTTCCGGCATTTCCAACATCAACTGCAACATTTCCGTGCAATGGTGCTGGAGTTATTTTCCAATAAAATTCATTTTCGCCTTGAATTTCATCAATGCTTATTCCCAGGGCGCGAAGGCCATCAACCATGAGTTCGGAATCTCGTGAAACTAATGGCCGGCGTAAAATCGATGGGCTTTTACTTTGCGAAGCAAGAATGAGCGCTCTATTAGTAACTGATTTTGAACCGGGAATTACTACACGCGAAATTACATTGCGTGCACCTCGATATGGCGCAGGCCAATGAGGTTGAACTTTCGCTTCCGGCATGTGCTCAGTCTATCCTTGTCACATGTGTGGTCGTTATGCGCAAAGCGCGCAAATTAGAGATCTGATGGAACAATTTGAGGTCACTGGTGTCACGCCTCGAGAGGCTCTGCCTCAAAATTGGAATATCGCACCTACAAATGAGATTTATATTATTCGTTCTTCAGGATTCAATGGTGGTGATGCATTTTCTCGAGATCTAACGACGCTTTCGTGGGGATTGATTGCGCCATGGCTCAAGGAAATGAGTGAAGCAAGAATTTCTCAATCCCGCGCTATAAATGCGCGAAGTGAATCCATACATGAGAAACCAACTTTTCGTGATGCATTCCGCCGAACACGATGTTTGATTCCTGCAGAAGGTTATTACGAATGGGCAACCGCTCTCGGTGCATATTCTCCAAAACAACCATTTTTCATTACCTCGGATAATTCTCGGCAACTTTCCATCGCTGGAATTTGGAGTGCGTGGCAATCACCCGAAGGAAATATTATTGAGAGTGCATCAGTAATAACTCGTGAAGCAGTGGGCGAACTTGCGACTATTCATAGTCGAATGCCCGTGATGATGCCTCGCGAGCGATGGGATGCATGGCTCAATCCTTCGGAACGAGATATCCCGACGCTTCAAAATCTGATGCAATTAGATCAACCAGCCGCTCATTTGGTGGCGCACCCTGTTTCTGGCGCGGTAAATTCAGTTTCCAACAACGGTAAAGATTTGACGCGTGCAATAACTCTCGGAGAGCCAGAAACTCTCTTTTAGCGATAATCTATCTACGATGACATCGACAGACTTAGTCAAAGAGAGCTCAGCGGAACGCACTGTCCGCTTTGAGCGCGATGCCCTTGCATACACAAATCAACTTTATGCTGCTGCACTTCGTTATACAAAGAATCCAGATGATGCAAAAGATTTAGTTCAAGATACATATTTGAAAGCATTTGCATCATTTCATCAATTTGAACCTGGAACGAACTTGAAAGCTTGGCTTTACCGAGTTCTTACAACAACATTTATAAATACATACCGTAAAGATCAAAGGCGTCCACAACTGACATCGAGTGAAGTAGATGATTCAGATCTTTTCAAATCTGCATCACACACCAGCGATCAAGGAAAATCTGCAGAAGTAGAAGCTCTCGAGAACCTGCCTGATAGCGATATTAAACGTGCTCTTCTAGATATTCCTGAAGAGTTTCGTATCGCGGTTTATTTAGCAGATGTTGAAGGATTTTCTTATAAAGAAATTGCCGAAATCGTAGGTGCACCATCTGGAACCATCATGTCGCGCCTACATAGAGGAAGAAAACAGCTTCGCGAGCGGTTAACCGAGTACGCGAAGGATCTTGGATATAACACAGATTCCAAGAAGATCGCTCCTGCCGAAGGGAGTACACAATGATATTTCAAGAGATACCTTGCGCTGAAGTATTAGGTTCATTGATTATTTATATCGATGGCGATATTAATTTGGAACCACGTGGCGAGGAAATTCAAACTCACATGACGCAATGCTCAAATTGCCAGGCAGAATTAGCTCACGAACAGGCAATGCGAATCTTGCTGCAAGATGTCCTGCGCCGCACATGTAGTGAAAGCGCGCCACAAGATTTACACGACCAAATTCACCTGCAAATACAAGCCCAAATGATGAGTCAATTTGCATCAGAAGTTGTAACAGAATTCAAAATGACTGAAATATCGATTGAAATTGATGAATTCGGAAATATCGAACATCGCGAGACAATAATTGAGCACACTCAAGAAATCCGCTTTGATGACGGACAAAATTAGAACGTCATGCAGCCAGCAGAAGATGTAATTGGTGCGGTTGGCTTTACAGTAATGACCGTTCGTCCAGGTGATACATCTGTGGCAATGGGAATTGGTGATTTACCAGTTGTTGCACAATCACATTTATCCAACATCATGGAACATGCAGCAATTATAGCTATTGGTGATTACTTAGAGCCTGGCGAGTCAACGGTCTTTGTAAGTATGCAGTTGAACTCAATCAATCCAGCATCTATTGGCGCCGAACTTCGAGGAAATGCCCGATGCGTTGAAGTCGATGGGCGAAATCTTACTTTCGAATGTGATGTCTTTGAAGGTGAACGTCAGATTGCAAGCGCCATTTTAAAAAGAACGACAGTGGAGCGAGTATCTTTCCTCGCTCGCACTGCCGCGCAAAACCTTATTTCTTAGTTGCCCAGAAAATTTCTGCAATCTCATCAATCTTTGAAATCAACTTATCTGCAACCGCAACATCTTGGGTACCTTTTGTTCCAGCAGCCCCAGCAAGTTTCGTTGCCTCATTGAAGAGAGTGTGAAGCTGTGGGTAAGCCTCAAAATGATTTGGCTTGAAATAATCTGTCCAAAGTACCCAAAGGTGCTCTTTTACTTGATGTGAACGCTCTTCCTTAATTGCGACAGAACGTGAACGAAAATCTGCATCAGTATTAGCTGCATACTTTTCCATACATGCTTTGACCGATAGCGCTTCAATACGCGCTTGTGCTGGGTCATAAACGCCACATGGAAGATCGCAATGTGCGTGAACTGTTATCTTGGGTGAAAACATGGCTTGAACCTCTCCTTATTCGTTGTATTTTCAATACAAAATTTTACCTGTAGATGCGAGACTACCGCCTATGAGCAGATTTGGCACAGTCAGCGTAAGTGGGAACTCAATGCAACCCACTTATAACGATGGTGACTGGCTCTTTGTGCGTTGGATTGACGCCAACATCAGTGGGCTTGAACGAAAATCTATTATTGTTATCGAACGCGATGAACAGCCTGGCATATTTCTGGTGAAACGAATACAGAAATTCCATAGTGGTCGTTACTGGGTTGAAGGCGACTCCCAAGAAAGTACCGATTCACGGCAGTGGGGCTGGATATCTCCGCACGAAATTCGCGCGAAAGTTCTCTTTCGTTATTGGAAATCAAAGCATTAAATTAGCGAGTAAAAGCTTCCATCAATAAAGATTTCTGTTCTTCTTCATGCAAATGATGATCACCAGTTGCAGGTGCAGCTGTTGCGCGACGAGAAACACGACGTAGGTTGCGTCCTCCAAAACCTTCGCCACCAAATTGTTCAGCGGTGCGAAGTGCAATAAATGGCCATGGACCCTGATTTGCTGGTTCATCTTGAACCCACAAAAGATTTGCATTTGGATGTTTTGCAGCTTCCGCCGCCATCTCTGCTGCTGGAAGTGGATACAAAAGTTCTACTCGGACTATTGCAGTTGTGTTCTCTCCCAATTTTTCGCGTTCTGCTACTAAATCATGATAAATCTTTCCAGAACAGAAAATAAGTCTTGTTGCATTTGTAACTTTTGGATCTGAAATAAGAGGCTGGAAATAGCCACTAGTGAAATCAGAAATTGACGAAGCTGCTGCACGAAGACGCAACATCGACTTTGGTGTAAAGACAATCATTGGTCGACGAGTTGGGTTCTTTATATGCCAGCGCAATAAATGGAAATATGAAGCTGGATTTGATGGTTGAGCAACCGTCATATTCTGTTCGGCGCACATTGCTAAGTAGCGTTCTATTCGTGCCGACGAATGATCTGGTCCTTGCCCTTCATAGCCATGTGGCAGCAGAAGAACGAGTGAAGAACGCTCGCCCCATTTTTGCAAAGCGGATGAGATAAATTCATCAATAACTGTCTGCGCACCATTGGCGAAATCGCCAAACTGACCTTCCCATAGAACTAATGCTTCGTCTCGCACAACACTGTAGCCATACTCAAAACCCATCGCGGCATATTCGCTTAGAAGTGAATCAATAACAAAGAATTGATTCTCATCACTTATTAGTCCGCGAAGAGGTGTCCATTCATTACCATTCTCTTTATCAATAACAACTGCATGACGACTACTAAATGTGCCACGTCGCGAATCTTGACCAGCCAAACGAATCGGATGCCCATCGAGCAAGATTGAACCGAAAGCGAGAGTTTCACCCATTGACCAATCAATAGTTGCATCATTTAGTGACTCAACCCGCTTGGCTAATTGCGGAAGAAGTTTTGGATGAACATTGAATCCTTCAGGAATTGCTAACTGAGTAGCAGCAATTGCTCGCGCTGTTGCCTCGGGAATGCTTGTTTCAATGCGATCCGCATTTGGCGCAACTGGGACTTTGAAGTTAGGGTCAGTATCTGGAACGTGATTATGAACTGCTTCAAAGACAGCTTCGAGTTTTGATTGATAATCGCGCAAAACTTCTTCAGCCTCTTCAACAGAAATATCACCACGGCCAATAAGTGCTTCTGTGTAAAGCTTTCGAGTTGATCGCTTTGCATCAATCAACTTATACATTAGTGGTTGCGTGAAACTTGGCTCGTCACCTTCATTGTGTCCACGACGACGGTAGCAAACCATGTCAATAACAACATCTTTATTGAATGCTTGACGATATTCAAAAGCTAAGCGAGCAACACGTACGCACGCTTCTGGATCATCACCGTTGACATGGAAAACAGGTGCTTGAATCAACTTTGCAATATCAGTTGAGTAAGTTGCAGTACGTGATGCATGTGGTGAAGTAGTAAATCCAACTTGGTTATTGATAACAATATGAACAGTTCCACCTGTGCGATATCCCGCTAATTGTGAAAGTTGAAGAGTTTCTGCAACCACACCTTGACCTGCAAATGCAGCATCACCGTGTAGCAAAATAGGCATCACAGAAAACGCGTTCTTAATATTGAGTTTGTCTTGCTTCGCGCGAACGATGCCTTCAAGTACTGGATTTGCAGCCTCTAAGTGGGAAGGATTTGCAGCCAAATAAATCTTTGTTGTTGCTCCCGATTCAGCCGTAAATACACCTTCAGTGCCTAAGTGATACTTCACGTCACCACTGCCCTGAACTTGGTTCTCTGTGTAATGTCCTTCAAACTCTTGGAAGATTTGTCCGTGTGACTTTCCAGCAATATTTGCTAGAACATTGAGGCGTCCACGGTGTGGCATACCAATACATACTTCATCGAGTCCACGATCAGCCGCACTTGAAATGACTGCATCCAAAATTGCAATAACAGATTCGCCACCTTCAAGTGAGAAGCGTTTTTGGCCTACAAATTTTGTTTGTAAGAAGGATTCGAATGCTTCTGCGCTATTGAGCTCGTACAAAATACGTAATTGCTCTTCACGTGGGAACTTAGGTGCGCCGACTTCTACATGCTCTTGAATCCATTCGCGCTCTTGTGGACTTTCGATATACATATATTCAACGCCGATTGTGCGGCAATACGAGTTACGCAAAATTCCTAAGATGTCACGAAGTTTCATGAACTTCTTTCCGCCAAAGCCTCCCGTCGCAAATTCGCGATCGAGATCCCACAATGTAAGGCCATGCGTTACAACATCGAGATCTGGGTGGATGCGTTGGTGGTATTCCAATGGATCTATATCTGCCATCAAGTGGCCATGTTTGCGATACGCAGCAATGAGCTGTTGAACGCGAGCTGTCTTACTAATTTCGTCATCTTTAGAAAAATCAAAGTCTTGCGCCCAACGAATTGGAACATATGGAATTCGAAGCGCGGCAAAGATTTCATCGTAGAAGTTTTCTCCACCGAGAAGAATTTCATGCACACGACGCAAATAATCACCAGATTGTGCGCCTTGAATTACGCGGTGATCATAAGTACTTGTAAGAGTTACAACTTTGCTGATTGCTAAACGAGTAAGTGTTTCTTCACTCGCTCCTTGAAATTCTGCTGGGTAATCCAAGGCTCCGACACCAATAATGAGACCTTGTCCTTGCACAAGACGTGGAACTGAGTGAACAGTTCCGATTGTGCCTGGGTTTGTGAGTGAAACAGTTGTTCCTGCAAAATCTTCAACAGCGAGGTTTCCATTGCGGGCTTTACGCACAACATCTTCATATGCGCTCCAGAATTGAGCAAAATCTAATTCTTCACAACCTTTGATTGAAGGCACTAATAGTTGGCGTGATCCATCGGCTTTAGCTAAATCAATCGCGATTCCAAGATTAATATGTTCTGGATGGCCAACTGCTGGCTTTCCATCTAGTTCGCCAAAGTATGCATTCATCTCTGGCATCAAACGAAGCGCTTTGATCATTGCATAACCAATAATGTGAGTGAAAGAAACTTTTCCACCACGTGCGCGCTTCAAGTGATTATTGATAACAATTCGGTTATCAATCATTAGTTTTGCAGGAATTGCACGAACACTTGTTGCAGTTGGAACGCTCAGTGATGCTTCCATGCTCTGAACAACACGAGCAGCTACTCCACGAATTGGTTCAAGAGTTGAAGCACTCGGTGTAACCAAAACTGGAACTGGTTTTACAACAGGATCTGCTGGCGTTGGTTGTACTTGTTTTACTTCACGAACAACTGGTTGTGATGCGGCAACAGGTGCAGGAGTTGTAATAGGTGCCGGAGTTACAACTGGCGCAGGAGTTACAACAGGGATTACTGGTGCAGCCTTTTGCACAGACTTGGGAACAGGAGGAGTTCCTGCACGTGGCGCATTTATTTTTGGAGTTAATCCTGAACCTCCAGGAGCTGGAGTGAAGTCAGAGAAAAAATCCCACCACGCTTTATCAACTGATTGCGGATCTAAAAGATAGCGCTCGTACATCTCATCAACGAGCCATTCATTGGCACCAAACTCTTTAGCTGCGTCAGTACCAACCACGTTGCCAACAATGGAATTCACGTGTGGGTTGGAATCTTGTGCCGACACTGGCTCTCCTTCAGCTCTAACTCAATACCTTGTACAACACATAGCCTATCTGGGGTGGCGCCTACTAGATAAATTCCATTGAGCCGCGAAACGAGCGAGATAGGGCACATATGGGAAGCGTCTCACCTAATGGGAGCGCGGAGGCCACAATTTATTCTGGGATTGTCGTCAATGCGAAATAGAGGGTTGCTATGGCAAGAATAATTAATGGAACTGCGACAAACCATAAGCCAGCATCTACCTGATATTTGGCAACTCCAATCGCAATCAAATTTGCAAGTACCGTCGGAGCCCTTCCAAAGTTTTTCCCTTTTTTATATCCGCGAGCACATACCGCTAAACCACTTGCAGCCAAAATTCCAAATAGCACAACTCCTACAAGTGAGAGCGGCTCATGTATTCCAGAATTTATAGAGAGAGTAATTAGCCATAAAAGTAATGCGACTATGACTACGACTTCCACATAAAGTAGGGCTGACACCATAGCCCGGCCACGTGCTTGCTTGGCAGGATCTCTTGTCATGAGGCGAAGATTATCAGTGGCCTTATGACATTTTCGCACGATGGAATTCATGACTCACTGACCCAACTATTTTCTGCCACGTACTTCTACGAGGAACTGGCTCGACAAATCGCTCTTAGCCAAAGAAATGGTGCCGAGTTCTCAATAATTCGATGTGTGCTCCGTGTGCAAGATAGTAAAGAGCAAGATTTCGAAGCCATAAATTTCGCTCACTTACTCACTTCAATAACGCGCAAGAATGAATGCGTTGCAAGAATGGCAGAGGATGAATATGTGATTCTCATACCTGAGCCAGAATTGCATGCCTCCGTTGTACTTTCTAGAATTGCCAGAGCACATAATTCAAGCGAGAGCACGATGGCAACTCTTTCTACCTCAATCATTGAGCATCAGGTAAAAGAAGGTGCTCTTGAATTCCTCAATCGTTTAGATGAGACAGGTTTATCCACCTCTTAGTTCAATCCCTGCTCACAATGTCAGCCCTGGCTTTACCGTCCAAACATGAATTTAGACCTCGACATCACATTCGGCCCCCTTGCACCATTTATGACAGATCCAACAGTTGAAGAAATATGGATCAATTCGCCAGAGCGAATATTTATCGCACGTAACGGAAAGAGTGAGCTCACAAATTTACTACTCACATTCGATGAGGTTCGAAATATCGTTGAACGCGCATTGATGTGGAGCGGTCGACGCCTTGATCTATCTCATCCATTTGTTGACGCTCGCTTGCCTGATGGAAGCCGATTGCACGTAGCAATTCCAGAAATCACGGCAACACATTGGGCGGTCAATATCCGTAAACATTTATTGAGCCATCTATCAATTGATGAACTAGCACAACGAGATGTCATGACGCCTCAGATTTCAACTACTTTGAAATATTGCGTACAAGCGGGTCTGAATATTCTCGTTAGTGGTGGAACACAGTCAGGTAAAACCACAATGCTCAATGCACTCACTGGTGCCATTCCACTTACTGAACGTCTTGTAACGATCGAAGAAGTATTCGAACTCAATCCACAGTTGCCCGATGTCATCCAGATGCAAACACGTAGTGCCAACTTACAAGGAGAAGGTGAAATTGCACTTCGTCGCCTTATCAAAGAAGCACTCCGTATGCGTCCATCTCGAATTGTTGTTGGTGAGGTTCGAGAAGCAGAGGCACTGGACCTACTCATAGCACTAAATTCTGGATTACCTGGAATGGGAACTCTGCATGCGAATTCACCTCGAGATGCAATTACAAAGCTTCAAACTCTTCCATTGTTGGCTGGAGAAAATATTTCACACAAATTTATTGCGCCAACTGTTGCTTCTGCCATCGATCTGATTGTGCACGTTGGTCTTGAATCATCAGGAAAACGTCGTATTCACGAAATATGTGCTGTTACGGGTCGCTATGAAAATGATCGCGCAGAGATTGAAAGCTTATGGAAATGGGATGGCATCGCGTACATACAAGGCCTTGGTTCACTTCCCCATCCTGAAAAGTTTGTACAAATTGGTGCTCCGATTGCAAGCTGGTGGAACAAATGAAAAATTCTCAAAGGCTTCTACTCACTACTGCAACAGCTTCGACAACGCTATTCTCTTTCGTATTCCTACTGACTCATTCAATAATTATTGGAATTGCATTTGCAATCTTGAGCGGAGCAATTGCATGGACTTTGCTCCATAAGAAATCCGTCAAAAATGAGTCTGAACTTGTTGAGGCATGGCCCGAAGTTATCGATCATCTGATGTCAGGTATCTCTTCGGGGCTTTCACTTTCTGAGTCACTTTCGGGTCTTGCTGCACGTGGTCCAGAAATACTCAGGCCAATATTTACAACTTTTCGCAATGAACTCTATAAAAGTGGAGACTTCACAATCGCTCTCACAAAACTCAAGACAGAATTTTCACATCATTCGAGCGACCAAATCTTTGAAGCACTTCTTATAGCCAAAGAACTAGGTGGAAGTGAACTTCTTCAAATACTTCGCACACTTGGTGATTTCTTAAGGCAAGATTTAGTTCTGCGTCGTGAAATTGAAGTCAAGCATGGTTGGATCAAGAACTCCGCACATCTATCTGCTGCTGCGCCTTGGCTTTTGTTATTACTTCTTTCGACTCAACCAACAACTGCAGCCGCTTATGCCACACCAACAGGAATATTGATTCTTGCAAGTGGACTTGTTATGACAGCCATTGCATACCTTTGGATGAATCGATTAGGACAGCTCCCCCAAACCCCACGAGTATTCAAATGACTCTATCCATCATCTGTGCAGCCCTTATCTTCTCCATTCCTGGTGCATACCTCATCGCTCGTGGCAACAATGGAACTCATAGCGCGACTGAACTTCATAACAGTGCAGCAATATTTGCTCGTAAAACACGCGATAGAAGTGGTGTGCGCTCGAGGCTTGAGGAATTAGGACTTATTAATGAGAGTGATTACGAAAACTTTCGAATTCGGCAAGTGCTCTATTGCTTGGCTTCCTCTGTTATTACTATTTTCGTACTCCTTTTTCTAGGTAAACCATTCATGTCCTCAATAATTCTTTCTATAGTGATTGCAATAATTCTCTACTTCTACATGGATCGTGAGCTTTCAATGAAAGTCAAGAAATTTCGAGTCCAACTTGAATCAGAATTTCCTGCGATTATTGAAATGCTTACACTCGCGATTTCTGCTGGTGAAACACCACTAACAGCAATTATGCGTATTTCTCAAAGTGCTTCTGGTCAACTCCCACAAGAATTTGCTCGCGTTGTCTCCGAAGTCAAAGCAGGTTCATCACTCAATATTGCTCTGGATTCCATGGGCCGGCGCATCAAGTCAGTACTCATTCGTCGTTTTGTAGATGCACTCGTAACAGCAACGCTGCGTGGTGCTCCATTAGTTGAAGTTCTCACTCGGCATGCAAGTGAAGCACGATCGGTTCAACGCAACAGAGTATTGAGTGCGGCAGGAAAAGCAGAGATATCAATGATGATCCCAGTGGTCTTCCTTATCCTCCCAATCTCAATTCTCTTTGCGTTATGGCCTTCTCTTGCAAACTTGAATTTATTTGCAGGTTAAGCAGCACTCTCTTCGCGTTCGCTCTCTAATTCAATAGAGGAAACACTTTCGAGTACTACAGCAGTTGCAACTTGATCCATGCGAGGACGGCCAGCTTTGCGCTTGCGGGCAATGACTTTGCCATCTTCGAATAGTTCCCCGCCCCATACGCCAACTGGTTCTTGACGTGAGAGAGCGCCTTCAAGACATTGCTTGCGTACTGGGCATCCACCGCAGAGAGACTTTGCTTCTGCAACTTTAATTTCATCTTCGGAGAAGAAGAGTTCAGGATCTGCACTGTGGCATGGCAAGGTAAAGGCAATGGCGCTGTCAT
>CANFXM010000006.1 GCA_947451045.1 Actinomycetota bacterium
GGGCATCTGGCGGAAGGGCTCTTTCAAATCGTGATGCGACTTGTTGCAGTACTAAGTCGCCAACTTCATGACCATGTGTGTCATTTACTGGTTTGAAACCATCGAGATCCAAGAGAAGAAGTGCGCCATTTTTGCTTTCGAATAAAACTAATTCGCTAATCAACTTGCGCCTATTAGGTAAACCAGTAAGTTCGTCAGTTCTAGCAAGAATTCGTTCTTCACCTATATTTCGAGCCTCTTTCAATGCTATTGCCATTCGAAGAAATGCTAGAAGTAGCGTCGAGACTGTAGGTAGAAGAATAAAAGTAGGAAAATAACCTGGATGCAATGCAAGAAGTGCTAATAGTGTTGAGCTAAAGAATACTGAAATTGTTAGCAAGATCGGATTAATATTTCTCTGGGAATCGATAACTCCACTTTGATGCCAAAAGCTTTCACCAATAAGAGCGAGTGCAATAAGCCACCCACTATCAACAAGTGAACCAAATCTATAACTTCGATGTAATGATTCCCATAAAAAAGTGAAATCCGATAGTGCGAAAACAATAATTCCTCCGCAGAGATACAGTGATTTGCTGTTGCTCATTTGAGTGAGAAACGCCGCCCCTGTCACTGTTATCAGAATTACATCAGCAATAGGAAAACAAATAGAAAAAAAAGTAGAGACAAAATTTCCATCAAAATGTGGGAGTACTGGTTTGATGACGAATGCAGTGAGAAGAGAACTCAAACCTAAGCCAATAATCGAACTATCCAATATCTCCAGAAAAGTTATATTCCTTTCAGGTAGTACTAATCTTGGAAAGCCAATAAGAGCAAAGGGATAAAAGAGTAGATAGAAGAAATTTGCAACAATTTGAGAATGCTCTGAGATGTAATAGAAAGAGGAAATACTAGATAACAATGAGCCACAAGCCCACAGGATTATTGCGATAGAGGAATACAGCGAAGCGCGCATATTTACTTCTCGGGTATTTCTAAGCATGAGGAAAATTATGAGAAAAATGATTGTGTTATAGAGATATATTTCGCCAAATTGCGTTGCTTCTGCAAAGATACGACCTATCAAAATATGCAGCAGTAGCAGTCCAGGTATTGAGAATCGAATTATTCGAATGATCTCCACCTAAACGAGTCAATTGTGTCTAGCTAACTACAGAAATAGGGGAGCCCAGAGATGGAAAAGAAAGTACCTACAGATTTCACCCGTAGAGGATTTTTATGTGGGATTACATCTGTCGCCCTACTTGGCGCTCTCACTATGGAGAACGCTGTTGCAGCAACGGGCATTAAAATTGGCAAAGATGGACGAGTCACTCTTGCGCTGAAATCAAACCCGGCACTCACAAAAGTTGGTGGCGTGGTTACATTTGCAAGTGCCGATGGTTATCCCATGGCAGTTGTTAGGACGAGTGCGAAGAAGGATGGCTACCTTTCAATTTTCTTAGTGTGTACTCACCGAGGTGCAACTGTTGAGCAATTTGGTAACAAATGGGTCTGTCCTCAACACGGCGCGCAGTACACCCTTGCTGGAAAAAATCTTATTGGCCCCGCGCAAGTACCGTTGCAGCAAATACCTATGAAGATTTCCGCTACAACGCTAACGATTGGTTAGGAAAGTACTTAGTAACCCTTGCTGCAAATCAGCTGAGCCATTGCTAAGCCATCTTTTACATCGCGCTGTGCATTTGTGTATTGAGCAAGTGCCTGTCCGCGATAATTCTGTTCACGAGTAAGCGCGCGTTGGTATGTAGTCGCACCTGAACCAGCAATTGCCTTTGTCCAGGATTTAATGGCGATATTCCACTGATCAATTGTCTTTTTATTCTTAGCAAGATTAGCGGTGTCAGCTTGAACGAGAGCTAGTGCAGCTTTGGCTTTATCTAATTCAGTCTGGTACTTAGGAATATTGAGTGTTGCATCATCTAATTGTTTCTGTGTTGCAGCTATCTCAGCATCAAGTGTGGCAACAGTTGCATCTGTTGAAGCTTTGATCTTGGGAAGGTTTGCAAGTGCCTTTACATATGTGTTTGCAGTATTGACGCAATCGATGGAAAGCCAGGTTAATTTAGAGTTTTTAACTGTCGGGTTCTTACTACATTTATAAGTTCCATTTGCTGTCTTGGAAGAAGCCCCAGACTTTGTACATGGCACACCATTACTTATTTTTACGGCAGCATGTGCTGGGACTGCAGTGAGCACACCAGCAATTAATAAGCCGGCAATTGATGAAACGGCAATCTTGCGGAACATGTAAAACCTCCATTGATTATGCGCCAATGGTAGCCAAGCCTTACTGAGAATTGCGGGAGAAACTTGGCCCTACGACTATGAAATTTATGTGAATTGGGGCTCTAGCGCCGTTGTCTGGCTCGGATATTCAATCCGAGTTTGCGAACAATGGGACGTGGAAAGAATCGAGCAAATGTACTTAGTAATAAGTATTGCCACCCAGGTACAGATATTGCTTTGCCTGCTTGGCTATCGCTCCACGCTTTCTTTACTACATCGTCGGCATCGAGCCACATAAATTCCGGAAGCGATGACATTTTCATTTTGCCACGTTGATGAAATTCAGTATGAGTAAAACCTGGGCACAGCGCCATCACTTTTATATTGGTTGACTCAAGCTCTGTATGTATTGATTCAGAGAGCACCGTTAGATAAGACTTTGAAGCGCTATATGTGCCACCTGCAATCCAACTTGCAACGGATGAAACATTTATAATAGTTCCAGAGTTCCGCTCTTTCATTTTTGGCAACACAATATGCATAGATCTCATCGGTGCTCTCACAAGTACTTTTAGTAAATCCTCCTCGGCTTCGAGTGCACTAGTCGTGAATGAATATTTAATTCCAAAACCAGCATTATTGACCAAAACCTCTATTTCGTTCTTAGCTAAGTACTCTTCAAGAATTGCACATCCTGAATCAAGCGAAAGATCTGCTTGAATAATTGAAGTTTCTACTGAGTAAGTCTTTTGGAGAAATAGGGAACGCTCTATCAGTCGCTCATGGTCACGTGCCACCAGTGCAATATTGAAACCGTTGGCTGCCAGCAATCTTGTGAAACTTTCACCAATACCTGCTGTTGCCCCTGTTACTAATGCCCATTTCTTCATTGTCATACTTTATCCAATTCGCAATTCTCCAATAGCTCCTGCTGGAACAAATGGTTTGTTAGGTTGGATAAATGGAATTCGACGGTACTTCTCCTTTTGGGAAGGCCGCACATCTTTCTCGCCCTTATTTGGCCACATTGAAAATGCCCGTTCAGCTTGTGCGGTAATAGTGAGTGAAGGATTAACGCCAAGATTTGCAGTAATAGTTGAACCATCGACAATGTGCAGAGTTGGATAATTCCAAGCGCGATTGTAAGGATCAATTACTCCATCACGATTGTTAGCGCCCATCACGCAACCACCCACAAAGTGCGCAGTAAAAGGTGCACCGATGAGATCACCAATAGTTCCACCTGCAGTGCCACCATATTTATCTGCGATTCGCTGCACTGTCTCATTTGCTGCTGGAATATAGGTTGGATTTGGATGGACAGAGTCATTCTTGGAAGTTAATCGAAAACCGAATAAACCCCTTTTGCCACTTACTTTTATTGAAGAATCAATATTCTGCATGACTAATGCAATAACTGTTCGTTCACTCCAACGGCGTACATTGAGAATCTTTCCAATCAATTGTGGACTCTTGAGGAATTGTTTCAACCAATGCTTGCGGCGATCTTTAGGAGTCCACCCATCAGTGAGAAGGGTCTGTAAAAGTCCCATTGAATTACTTCCTTTACCGTAACGCACGGGTTCGACGTGAGTTCGAGAATCGGGAAAGAAGGATGAGGTAATTGCGCTTCCATCGCTGAAATCAATATCGACAGTGGGCATTATTGCGCCAGTGAGTGCCTCACTATTAGTACGTGAAAGATCCCCTAATCGTTCGGATAATTGTGAAAGTTCCCCATTGATCTTCATTTTATGTAAGAGTTTTTGACTGTTATATGTACCCGCAGCCACGACTACATCATGAGCTATAAATTCTTTTTTCCTTGCAAACCATCGTCCAGTCTTTACTGTTTTAATCCTCCAGCGACCATCTGCTAATTGAGCAAATGAAGTGACCGTTGTAAGTGGAAAAACGGAAGCTCCCGCGGATTCGGCTAGTCCTAAATAATTCTTAGGTAAAGTATTTTTTGCGTTGAAGCGACATCCAGTCATGCAACCACCACATTGTTGGCAACCATTTCGTAAAGGACCAACTCCACCAAAGAATGGATCTTTACTTTCAATTCCTTTTCCTTCACCAAAGTAGATTCCAAGGGGTGCCATCTTGAATGTATGCCCGACACCCATTTCGATTGCAACATCTTTCATTGCCTGATCACTATTAGAGAAATAAGGATTCTCGGTTACGCCCAACATTCTTCGTGCCTGGTCGTACCAAGGAAGTAATTCACTTTTCCAATCGGTTATTCCAACCCATTGTTTATCCTCGAAATATTCATCACCTGGTTGGTACAAAGTGTTCGCGTATACAAGCGAGCCTCCACCAACTCCAGCTCCTGCCAAAATAAGCACATCAGGCAGCGCATGAATTCTTTGAATTCCAAAGAGACCTAATTTTGGTGCGTATAAAAACTTGCTCAATCTCCAAGAAGTTTTAGGAAAATCTTTATCAGCAAACCTTCGCCCAGCTTCTAAAACTGCAACTTTGTAACCCTTTTCAGTCAAGCGCAATGCAGCGACGGAACCACCAAAACCGGAACCGATGACAACTACATCGAACTCTTTGGAAGACATGGTTTCCAATCTCGACGCTTTTCATATGAATTCTGCGGGATGCCTAGGTTTGTAACCCTAAACTGGCGAAAAATTATTGGCAAGAGGCAATTTCTGAGAAGATAACCAATGTACATATGTCCCCGTAGCTCAGTGGATAGAGCAACCGCCTCCTAAGCGGTAGGTCGCAGGTTCAACTCCCGCCGGGGACACCAGATTAATTGTGATTAGGCAAAAACAACAGTGCGCTTACCAACTACAAAAATTTTATCCTCTGAGTAAAGCTTCACTGCTTTCGCAAGAACGCGACGTTCAATATCTCGTCCTATTGCAATGAGTTCCTCTGGCGAAGCGTTATGAGTCACATGAGCGACGTCTTGTTCAATAATTGGACCCTCATCTAAATCGCCAGTTACAAAGTGTGCGCTTGCTCCAATAATTTTCACACCACGATCATGTGCTTGGTGGTAAGGCTTTGCGCCTTTGAAACCAGGCAAGAATGAATGATGAATATTAATAATTTTTCCAGGCATTAGATCGCAGAATTCAGCTGAAAGAATTTGCATATAACGAGCTAGAACTACGAAATCAATTTTAAGTTCTTTGATTTGCTTCATGATTTCTGCTTCTTGAGTTTTTTTCTCTCCTGGCAGATACATAAATTTAACTCCATGAGATTCAACTAGCTGACGTAAATCTTCATGGTTAGAAATAACAAGTGGAATCTCAACTTTTAGTTCACCGAGTTCGTTCAAATAAAGCAAATCACGCAAACAGTGGCTTTCTTTAGTAACCATTACCAGTGCTCGTGGGCGCTGCCATGTTGGACGAATCTGTAAGGAAGGCTTGTATTTTGCCAATCCTTCGCCCAGAGACTTTTCCGCGGCTGCTTGACCTTGTGAAGTCTCGAAGCGAGTACGCATCACAAATAAATTGGTAGTTGGATCTGTAAATTGCTGGTTCTCGATGATGTTTCCACCGCAGGCAAGGACTGCCGACGTCATCGCATGAACGATGCCTGGTTGGTCAGCACATTGCAATGAAGCAATTAAATCCATGGTGCAAGGGTAAGGGCAGTTAGTGCTTAAGCGTAAATCGCTGCATCACCTTTGGCGCCCACCAGTTTCGTTCACCCAAAAGGCGCATGATGGCTGGAACAAAAAGTGCACGGATTAAGGTGGCATCGAGAAGCACGGCAAATGCAACACCAAAGCCCATCACCTTTATTGAAGTCACACCACTAGAGATAAAGGCTGCAAATACCACTGCAAGTAGTACGGCTGCTGCAGTGATGATGCGAGCAGATCGTTGTAGCCCAGTAGCTACTGATTCAACATTTGATTTTCCTTGAAGATGTTCTTCCCGAATACGCGAGAGTAAGAATAATTCATAGTCCATAGAAAGTCCGAAAACTACAACTGAAACTAGAATTACGATGGAAGTATCTAACGAACCAGTTGTCGTAAAGGAACCAACTAGCCATTTCATGTGACCATCAACAAAGACCCATGTCATCGCTCCCATTGTTGCAGTCAAAGACATTACGTTGAGAAGGACAGCCTTGATTGGCAAAATAATTGAACCAGTAAATACAAAGAGAAGAATAAGTACACCAATTCCAATCCACACTAGTGCTAATGGAAGAGTGTGGGAGATTCCATCTTGTGTATCGGTGTAATCTGCAGCTGCACCGCCTATTAAAGTTCCAGATGGAGAATTTATTTTACGAAGGTCATGAATCAACTTTTGTGCTTCCAGCGAACGCGGCAACATTGATTCATAAGCTGTAATTCGAACATCTTTACCAAGAACTTGTGGTGCTGCAACATTAACTATTCCTGGAACGGTTTTGATAGATTCGACATATTGAGAAATTTCATTATCTCGGCCGGCCCCATTTGTGATCACTATTTCAACAGTTGCAATATTGCTTGCAAAACGTGACTCTTGTACTGCCGTAGCAACTGCCGCAGAGTTATTTGCCGGCAAAATTCTAGAATCGCCTTGTGAGAAAGCAATATTCTTGACTGGAGCGGCCAAAATTCCTAAAACAATGAGTGAGAGTAGGACAACGCTGACTGGACGTTTCATAACTACGCGAGCAGTGTTTGCCCAACGACCATCTTCTTTCGGCGTGATAGCAGACTTACGAATTACTCCTTTATCCACTTTTTTGCCAATTAAAGCCAGGATTGGAGGTAAGCCAAATAGTGCGCCAGCAACTGCAATTGCCACAACTGATACGCCGGCGTATCCAAATGATTTGAGGAATGGCAATGGGAAAAAGGTAAGGGAAAGAAGAGTAATTATTACTGTCAAACCAGAGTAGAAAACAGTTTTCCCAGCACTTGCCAACATATTTACAATCGAACCTTCGATGTCATTACCGTGATGCAACTCTTCTCGGAAACGATTAACCATAAGGAGTGCGTAATCAATACCTAGCCCAAGCCCCATACCAGTGGTGAGGTTGAGTGCGTAAATACTCACGCTGGTAAAGAGTGAGATCAGATAAAGAATAAAAAAAGCGCCCAAAATAGCTGAGACTCCGATAATCAAAGGCATAGCCGATGCCACCATTGCTCCGAATACGAAGACAAGTAAAATGAAAGTAAGTGGAATTGAAATAGCTTCGGCAATACTTAAATCTTTGGAGATTTTTTTATTTATCGCATTTCCAACAACACCTACGCCGCCCGAATAAAGCGTTAAGCCATCGTGCATACCGTCAAAATTCTTTTGGAAGTAAGCACCCATATTCTGGCTCTTAGGTGAAAATGCTTCATCAGCGCCATAAACCAATATGTAGGCAGCCTTGCCATCAGTGGCTGCAAGCGACTTTTCACCGCCAGAATTCCAATAAGAAATTATTTTAGTAACACCTGCAACTTTTGACATTTCGGCTTCAAGCATCTGTGCTTTGGTAACAATTGTTGGATCAGTAATGGGTAATTGACCAGAATCAACAACAACGACGACATTGGGATCAGAGACCTTCAAAGTTTTATGAAGATAATTATAAACCTTGTATGAATCACTCTTTGGGTTGGAATAGCCACCAGAATCGAGGCGGTTGAAAACCAATGAACCAAAACCGCCGGCCATCAGAACCCCGATAATAAATACAATCACCATCGTCTTGCGACGACGAACTACCAAATGGCCAAGTTTCTCAAACACCTAGGTTTTCCCCTTATCTGAACAATGTATAGATTTTAGAGTCCTTATTTGAACATTGTCAAGATTAAAGTGCATAATGGGGGTATGCCCTTAGCTAAAGTCAGAAATCAGTATCACCACGGTGATCTTGAGAGCGCTCTGATATCAACGGCTCGAAAGTTAACTAAGCGCAATGGATTTGAAAATCTTTCACTTCGAAAAGTAGCAGAAGATATTGGTGTGAGTCCCAGCGCTACGTATCACTACTTTCCTGACCGCGATTCACTACTTGCTGCAGTCGGATTTTCACTCTTTGATGAACTAGCTGATTATCAAGAACATCAACTTGCAAAAATTACTGGATCAACTGCAAAAGCGGCCAAGGATCGATTCAGATCACTAGGTAATTCATATTTTGAATGGGCCGTTAAGGAACCACATTTTTTCAACTTGATGTTTAGTGAATATTGCTTGATGGACGCTGATCCTGACCACAAGCGTGAAGATTCTCGCCCCTATATGAATCTCACGAAGTGCCTAGATGAATTAGTGAGTACTGGCACCTTAGATGAGCGCATGCGAGAACACAGTGAATTACTCTCATGGACAGTTGTGCATGGTGCAACCAGCTTAATTGTGAGTGGACATTTAGAATCAGATGGTTATAAAAAAATTCTTGACGATCTGGAATATGCATTAGGAATTAGGAAGTAACAAATGAGCGAGCTATTTCCGAAAGTAACTTCTGATGAAGTTGATCATGATCAATCACTCGAAGATGCTAAACGCGATGCTGAAATAGCTGGCGATAAGCCGCCACATCACGAAGATTAATCAGCCGAAGGCGCAGGTGTGGGTGCTGGTGGAGGCGTGCTAGCTGGTACCGATGCAGAACTTTTTGAGACCGAATCTGTTTTGTAAAAGCCAGACCCTTTGAAAACAACACCAACGGCGGAATAAATCTTGCGTACGTCGCCATTACATTCAGGACAATGGGTTAGTGAGGCCTCTTCAAAAGTTTGAAATGCCTCAAATTCATGGCCACAGGTGTTGCATGCATATTGATATGTAGGCATCGACTGCTCCATTTCCGTTATAGCTAGCTTTTGAGGGCATTGCGGGGTAGATGTAAAGTGTAAAGAAGTGAGACGATAGAGGGAAATCTGGAGAGGAATTCTGATGAAGTTAGGCAAGGGCGGGGCATTTATTTCAGTTATCGCTATTGCCTTCTTCGCAACAGCTCCCGCTAATGCAAATTCACTGGTAGCCACATCACCAATTAGCGGCGCAACAATCTCCTCAGTTCCTTCCTCTGTCACAGTTACAGCACAGATAGCACTTCTTCCAGATGGAAATGAAGTCACTGTTACGGATCCCAAAGGCCATCGAGTCGATGATGGAACAATCACTATCGATGCAATGAGTGCGAGTGTTGGATTGAGTCCTCTTGTTGACACTGGTATTTATAAAGTTAGTTACACCTTGCTTGCAGATGGTGAAGATCCTTTGGTTGGTAACTTCACGTTCAACTTTTCATCATCGAGTGTTATTGCTCCTGCACCAACAACTAATGCGTCGCCAACAGCTACCGCACATAGCGCAAGTAGTAGTTGGGGAACCAATGTCTTCGTAATTGCCATGCTTGTCCTTGCATTTTTTATTCTTATAGGACTTGTTTTCTACGCCAGAAAACTTTTTATAAATAGATGATTCATTTAGCGGAATCATCACTGACAAGTGCACCTTTCATAAGCGCTTTTATAACCACAAGTAAATTTATAAATGTCACGGCAAGTTTTGCTGTAATCGGTGTATTACTTTCGATGACTTTCTTATTACTAGATTCGGAAGGAAAACTTTCAACTTCCGCACTCAAATTACGTTCCTTGCTTCAAATATCGGCGCTCTTCTGGCTGATCGGAAATCTGGGCACTATTTTCTTTACCCTTGCAAATATTTTGGGTCAATCAATCAATGCAGCATTGGATCCAACTGTCATCCGATCCTTCATAACGCAAATAACACTGGGTCAGTATCTATTTTTTCAAACCCTTGTAGCAGCGTTTGTGCTTGCATCGGCCTCCGGATTACGTCGAATAAATACAGCAATAGCACTCCTCATCCTCGTGATATTGGGAATGATTGCACCCATTTTTCAAAGCCATTCGGCAACGAGTGGTTCGCACTCTTTAGCGATTGGATCACTTGTAATTCACGTGATTGCACTTTCTTTCTGGATTGGCGGTGTGCTTGCTCTTGCTTTGATAGATCCGGAAGATCGAGCCATTGCGGTGCCTCGCTTTAGTCTTTTGGCATTGTGGAGCGCAATCGCAGTGGTTTTGAGTGGAAGTGCAAATGCCTGGGCCCGTCTTGATTTCAAATCTGCATGGCACACCACGTATGCCACCGTGGTAATAGCAAAAATATTTCTAACAATTATTTTGATCACTATTGGATACCTTCACCGTAAAAATTTGAGTAAAGGTCTTTCTATCGATTGGAAGGGTTTTACTCGACTCATCTTTGTTGAAGCGCTCATTATGATTACAACACTCATGCTTGGGTCTTGGTTATCTTCAAATAGAGCGCCGGTTCGAAGCGGTAGTGAAGTTTTTAATGCAGCGATTACGGTTGCAGGTATTAAAACACCACCACAACCAACTTTTTCGAGGATTCTCTTCTCGTATGAACCAGATGCATTAATGATTGGAATACTTGTTGTAGCGGTTGCTTTGTATGTAAAAGGAGTACTTGTTCTGACTCGCCGCGGTGATAAGTGGCCAATCGGTAGAACTATTTCGTTTGCACTTGGAATATCAACAATAGATTTTGCGACAAGTGGCGGGCTTGGTCTTTATGCTCACTTTGCATTTTCGTATCACATGATCGCACATATGTTTCTTGGAATGATTGCACCAATTGGTTTAGCACTCGGCGCCCCAATGACGCTTGCACTTCGTACTTTGCCGCAAGGTCGAACATCGCAAGAGCGAGGGATAAGAGGACACCTCATCTCTGCTCTGCATTCACGTATAGGTCGAATTTTTACAAACCCACTTATTATTCTTGCAATATTTGATGGTTCACTTTTTGCTCTATATTTCACCTCATTATTTGGTGGAATGATGCAAAGTCATGCTGGGCATTTCTTTATGAATATTCATTTCATTCTTGCCGGTTTTTTATTTTTCTACTTCATAGTAGGAGTAGATCCAAATCCACGAAAGATTCCACATTTAGTTCGAATAGTTATTCTGTTCGCAGCGATGAGTATTCATGCATTTTTCTCTGTAGCCCTGATGTCTTCAACGACATTGATAGATAAAGGCTACTTTCTTTCACTCAAAACTCCTTGGTTACATGATCTATTAGCAGATCAAAGTAGAGGCGGCGCTATTGGCTGGGCCATGGGTGAGATACCTATTTTGATTGCACTTGTTGCAACTTTTATTCAGTGGATGCGTGATGATTCGCGCGAAGCCACGAGAATTGATAAAAACACTGCTCGAATGGCCGCGATGGGACAACCGGATGAATTAGCGCAGTACAACAAATATTTATCTAATTTAGCAAGCAAGGATATTAAAGAGAAAGATTGAAACGACTTAGCTTTTCAGGCGTCAAAGCGGCTTGCACTTTAATATCAAAGTCTTCAAGCGGTAGGGGTTTGGAAGATAGTTCGTGTGAATAAATTAACGCAACACTGAAACCAGAAAAATGCATAAGGGTACGATCGTAGAAACCTCCACCTTTCCCAAGTCGGACGCCACGTGCATCTACCGCCAATGCGGGCACAACAATGCAATCAATAAGGCCAAGATTTGTAACGAGTGGACCAGTGGGTTCAGATATTCCGTTATTAATCTCGAGTTCTGAGTCGCTACCTTCCCAGAATCGCCACTGTAATTCTTCGCCAGTAACACAAGGCAAAATAATTTTCTTGCCGAGTGAGAACAGACTCTTATTCATAATGAGAGTCGAAGGCTCTTTTCCATATGAAATGTAACTAGCAATTATTTTCGCATTAGTTATTTCAGGAATATCGAGTAGATTCTCATACGTCGCTGTTGAAAGATTTTCGGTTCGCAATTGGCGATAGTGCTGGCGAAGTCTTGCTTTGTCATCGCTCACAGACATCGAAATCCCCTAGAAGTGCATCGAGAACAAGTAAGGTGTGATTATGACAGAGCAGACGCGAGTAGATGAGTTTCTGACATCTCTTCTTAGTATCTGCACGCCCCTCGAATCATTTGAGATGCCGCTTCTAGACGCTCATGGGGCAACCTTGGCGACAGATATTTATGCAGGGCAACGATTGGTAATGCGTGCAGGAAGTCGAATTCGTTCAACTCAAATTGGGCTAGCTGCATCCATTGGTTTAGACCGATTACCAACGCGACCACATCCACGCGTTGTCGTACTCTCTGCTGGACCTGACTTAGTCGAACCTGGAAAAACACTTGAGCACAATGAGGAATTTGAAACTAATTCTTGGTTACTAACAACTGCAGTTCGTGAAGTAGGAGCAGTTGCCTATCGAGTGCACTCAATTCCTGATGACGAAGAGGCCCTGCTCAAAGTTATTGAAGATCAATTAGTGCGAGCAGACTTGATAATTATTAGCGGAGAGCGGCAAGACGATTCATTCGATCTCATTACAAGAACATTGTCAAAGCTTGGCGAAATAACCACAGTAGATATGGCGATTCAATCGAGTGGACGACATAACTTCGGTGCAATCGGCCCTGATAGGACTCCAGTTGTAACTTTGCCCGGAGATCCAATTGCCGCCTATATATCCTTTGAACTTTTCGTTCGTCCCATGATTAGAACCATGCTGGGCGCGGCAACTATTCATAGACCTTGCGTGAAAGCAAAATTGGAAAAAGGAACTAGTTCTACTTCAGGAACTCGTTCCTATGTTCGTGCTGTTTTATCTGAAGATGGGAAATCAGTTCTACCACTTCCTGATCAAGAAGTTCTTTCTACTCTCTCAGATGCCAACTCTTTTATTGCATTGAGTGAGAATGATGTCGATATGAAAGCAGGCGCTGAAGTGACCGTAGTTGTTCTTGAGCGCAGATATATTTAGGAAGCGAAAAGATATGTCATCGCCTTGGCCAGTTGTTCTTGGAAACAGCGAAATAATATTGAGACCCCTGCGTTTTCGTGATCGCAATCAGTGGTATTCGGTTCGGGTTCAAAATCGAGAATGGCTTACTCCTTGGGAAGCCACGATTCCGGTGGTTCCAGATAAGCACGCTGGTCCGGATGTTTCATCCGAATTACCAACTTTTTATGAAATGGTACGAACCTTCAATCATGAAGGGCGCCAGCAGAGGTCATTTACATTTGCTATTTTTCATGGCAAAACAATGATTGGTCAGATTTCCCTAGGGGGAGTGATTTATGGTGCATTACGTGCTGGCCATATTGGTTATTGGATCGATCGAAACTACGCGAATAAGGGCTACACCACACAAGCAGTGGAGTTATTGACTCAGTACGCATTTGAAGAAATGGCACTGCACCGGGTAGAAATAAATTTGCGCCCCGAAAATCAGGCATCGCGTCGGGTTGCCGAAAAGGCAGGTTACATACTTGAAGGTGAGCGACCTCGTTACTTACATATCGACGGGCAATGGCGAGACCACCTATCTTTTGTCCGAGAAAATCCTCGCCTTAGGTAGTCTCAAATCCACGGAATTGAGCGCAACTCCGTCTAATCTTTGTACATCATGGCCTCTGGAATTATTTACATTGCGATTGCCGGAATGTGGGTTGCCTATTTTCTGCCTCGCTGGCTTCACGACCGTAATGAATTTTCTGGAAAATCAATTGAACGTTACAAGAGTGCATTGCGCGTAGTTGCAAGTGCCTCACCAGCAGGTAGTTCGGGTACTGGTGTTATTCATACAGATTTAGATCATGAAGCTAAAGTCGCCCAAACTCTTCTACGTCGAAGAATAATTTTTGCAATTCTAATATTTTCATTAGTCTCAACAGTTGCGGGTGGAATTATGAATTCAATGCCATTTCTATATGTACTTGTACCTGCAACTGGAATTCTTTTATATGTTGCGCACGTGCGTCGACAAACTATCGCCGACTCTTTGCACCGTCGTCGGGTACAACAATTGCAACGTAGATCTGCTGGAGTCTCTTCAACGAATTTAGCAGAAGTAGTAACTCCAAAAGCAACAAATGAACATTGGATTCCACTTTCAGAACGCGAACTCACAGGTGTTGTTCTACTTCCTAAAGGAAGTGCGGAAAATAGAAATGTTTGGCAACCTACTCAAGTTCCAGCTCCAACTTATTTGAGTGCGCCAAAAGCAATAATTCCTAAGCGAGTACTTGACCTGACTACACCAGGAGCTTGGACCGAAGAGCAAGAACGATTGGAACGCGAAGCACTTGCTGCAGCTGCTCCAAGTCGCGACCAAATATTTGATCAACAACTAGCTGAAGAAGCCGTGCAACGCTTGCGCGAAGCGGCAAACGAATAAAAGGCTAAATCCAGGAAGGCAGCCACATTTTTTGGTGCCAGGTTGAGTAATTTATGACTTCCCCGGTAAATAATGGCAAGAAATAAACAAAGCAGATAAAGATAGAAAGCGTAATTACACTAATAAAAAATAAGGTTTGTTTTCTATTCTCAGTTGTTGTGAGCCACAGCTGGGCACAGTAAAGGATTGCCAGAATCATAAATGGTTCAAAAACTATTGCATAGAATGTAAATACAGTACGTTTTTGAAAGAAGAACCAAGGCAAGTATCCCGCTGCTATTCCCATTATTACCAGATTGAGAACTGGCTGGTTTTTGTGAATATAAAAACTACGCAACCAAAAACCAAATACAACAGCTAATGCAATTGTTCCAATCCACCATAAAAATGGAGTTCCAAGTGCTAATACTTCTTGTGCACAATCCTTGCTCGAGCAACTCTTTGGCGAACTGTAGAAAAATGAAGTTGGTCGACCCATAATCAACCAACTCCAAGGATTTGCTTGATAAGAATGTTTCTGAGTTAGGCCAGTATGAAAACCTAACATTTCTGCGTGATAGTGCCAGAAAGATGTTAAAACATTATTTGACCATTGTCGATCCCATCCGCGATTGCTTCGAAACCAACCAATCCAACTCGCACAATAAAGCGTTATCGGAATTATTCCGTAGGTAAGTATTTTTAGTCCAACGGCTCTTGGCATCTGCTTTATCGGATAATCTCGAAAGATTCGGTACATAGAAATAAATAAAAATAGAACAAGAAAATAAAGAGCACTCCATTTAGTGGCACAAGCTAATCCAATATTTATTCCAGCTAACCAGTGTCGTTGCCTATGCCAAAAATAAACCGAAGAAAGGACAAAGAAGGTAAGAAATAGATCTAGAAGTGCAGTTCGAGAGTGCACTAATTGCATTCCATCCATTGCCATCAAAGCGGCGCCGAGCGCTGTAATAAGTGGAGAATAAAAAATCGTATGGACAAATCGTGCAAATAGAATGATGAGAAGAGTTCCAGTTATTGCCGTTGCAAATCGCCAACCAAATTCATTATTACCAAATATTTTGATTCCCCCAGCTATCAACCATTTTCCGATAGGGGGATGAACTACAAATTCAGGTTTAGAACCTACAACCTCAACCCCATGGGCTAAATAATCGCGTGCGCCATCGACGTAATACACCTCATCAAATACAAAACCTTTAGGTTGACCAAGATGAAAAAGTCGCAAGAGCAAAGAAAGGAATGCAATCCCGAGGGGAGCAATTGCGGCAATCATGGCGTTAGCGTATGGCAGATTGCACAAATCCTGAGAGGATGCCCCTATGACTTTGATTCTTGCTGCGACACCATTGGGAAATCCTGGGGATGCCAGCCCTCGTTTGCGCGAAGCAATCGAATCAGCAGAAATCATCGCGGCCGAAGATTCACGTCGCTTCCATCGATTGTGCGCCGATATTGGTGTGAAATTTACAGGCCGTGTAATTTCATTTTTTGAAGGTAATGAAGAAGTGCGCAGTACCGAAATATTAGAAGCGCTCTCTAATGGAAAAGTTGTGCTCGTTGTCTCTGATGCCGGCATGCCAACTATTAGTGATCCAGGATTTCGAGTCATGCGAGATGCAATCGCTCATAATTTTGAGGTAAGCGTTATTCCGGGACCAAGTGCAGTAACGATGGCAATCGCATTGGCGGGACTGCCAACAGATCGATTTACTTTCGAAGGTTTCTTGCCTCGAAATTCTGGTGCACGCATTGCTCAGTTAGAGAAATTACGATTTGAAGAACGAACTATGGTTTTCTTTGAAGCACCTCATCGACTAGTAGATACTCTAAAAGATGCACTTGATATTTTTGGTGGGCAACGAGAGGCTGCAATATGTCGAGAGATGACAAAAAGATACGAAGAAACTCAAAGAGGTTCGCTATCAGTTCTCAATCTTTGGGCACTTGAGCGAGAAATACTCGGAGAAATAACCCTTGTCATAGCAGGAGCACATGATGGAGCTGAAGAAATAACAACTGATGCAATGGTCGCCAGAGTGCGCGAATTTGAAGCGGCAGGAATGGATCGCAAGTCCGCAATTGCTGCAGTTGCGCAGGAATTCGCGATAGCCAAGAGAATCGTTTATGCCGCCGTGGTCGATGCTAATAAGATGAGCACGTGAGCAACACTAAGAAGGCCTTCTACCTAACGACGCCTATTTATTACGTCAATGATGCCCCTCATATTGGTCATGCCTACACAACCGTTGCAGGCGATGTGCTTACTCGTTGGCACCGTCAAAAAGGTGAAGAAGTTTGGTTTCTCACGGGTACGGACGAGCATGGTCAGAAAGTTATGCGCACAGCTGATGCAAATGGCGTTGCCCCGCAAGCTTGGGTGGATCGTCTTGTTGCTGATGCGTGGAAACCTAATTGGAATGCGCTCAATATTGCTAATGATGATTTCATTCGAACAACTGAACCTCGTCACACCGAACGAGTTCAAAAGTTTTTACAATCCCTCAAAGATTCAGGCCATATTTATTCTGGAAAGTATGAAGGTCCTTACTGCGTAGGGTGTGAAGAGTTCAAATTACCTGGTGATCTGATTGATTCTAATGGCGAGAAATTATGTCCAATCCATAGCAAGCCAATTGAACTTGTCAATGAAGAGAATTGGTTCTTCAAGTTATCTGATTTTGCTCAACCATTACTAGATCATTACAAGAATAACCCGGAAGCGTGCCAACCAGAGAGCGCTCGCAATGAAGTAGTTTCATTTCTTGAAGGTGGAGTTTCTGATTTATCTATTTCACGTTCCACATTTGATTGGGGAATTCCTGTTCCATGGGATACCAAACAAGTTGTTTATGTTTGGTTTGATGCCCTTCTCAATTATGCAACTGCTGTTGGCCTCACTGATGCACCAGATTCTGAAGGTGGCAAGAAATTTGCAGCAACGTGGCCTGCCGATGTGCATTTAGTTGGAAAAGATATTTTGCGCTTCCACGCTGTTATCTGGCCAGCGATGTTGATGGCTGCTGGCGTTGATATTCCTAAGAAAGTTTTCGCACATGGATGGCTACTTGTCGCTGGAGAAAAGATGAGCAAGAGCAAACTCACTGGTATTGCTCCCAGTGATATCACTGACCATTTTGGGGTCGATGCCTTCCGTTATTACTTCTTGCGCGCAATTCCATTTGGCAGTGATGGCTCCTTTTCTTGGGAGGATATGAGCGCTAGATATACATCCGAACTTGCTAATGATTTTGGAAACCTCGCATCTCGTTCTGCTGCCATGATTGAAAAATATTGTGATGGAGTTCTCCCGGCCCTACATAGTGAAGCATCTTTAGTATCGGCACTTGAAGTAACTGTCGCAAAAGCCGATTCGGCAATGTGCGCACTTGATTTCCAAGGTGGAATCAACGCAATTATGGAATTTTGTAAGCGAGTAAATGGGTATGTGACAGAGAAAGAGCCATGGATCTTGGCGAAAGATCCGGCTAACAAAAAAGTACTCGAAGAAGTTTTATACAACACAGCCGAATCACTTCGAGCACTCGCAGTTCTTTTGCATCCTGTAATGCCAGCAACATGCGAAATTTTATGGGAGAGTCTTGGAGCACAAGAAAAACTCGGAAATATTGGAGCACAGAAAATTTCTGAAGTCACAACATGGGGACAGTTACCACCAGGTGCACGAGTAACTAAGACACCAGTTCTCTTTCCACGCTTAGAAACGAATGCCTAAGAATTATGGCTGATCGCCACAATCGAGATATTGATCGTCCTCGAGCACCACTGCCAGAACCTTTACCTGTTCCAACTATTGATGCACATGCACATTTAGAAATAGTCACTAATACCGCAGCCGATTCACCTGAAGTTGGCGAAGTTATTGCCGAAGCAAAGTCAGTGGGAATAGATCGAATTGTTCAGGTTGGATACTCAGCAGAACAATCACAATGGTGCGTAGCTGCTGCAACAAAGTGGGATACCGCAGTTCTTGCAGCCGTTGCACTTCATCCTAACGAAGCACCAGTTGTACCAGACTTAAATTCAGATTTGAAAATTATTGAAGAACTCGCGAATCATCCACGTGTACGCGCTATTGGTGAGACAGGTTTAGATTATTTCCGGACACCCCCTGAGCTTCAAAAAATTCAGCAGGAATCCTTTAAATGGCATATCGAATTAGCAAAAAAGACCGGTAAAGCGCTCGTAATTCATGATCGAGATTCTCATGATGACGTTCTTTCGATTTTACTGGAAGTGGGTGCGCCCGAGAAGACTGTATTCCATTGTTTTTCTGGTGATGAAGAAATGGCGAAAATTTGTATTGAACGCGGATACATACTTTCTTTTGCAGGAACACTCACTTTCAAAAATGCACCGGCACTTCGAGAAGCAGTAAAACTTGTTCCTATTGAGCAATTGTTAGTCGAAACAGATTCACCATTTCTTTCACCGATGCCCCATCGTGGAGCTCTCAATACTCCTGCAAATATCGCGACAATTGTGCGAGCAATGGCCATTGAGCGCGGAGATGATCTTGGTGAGTTAGCTAGTTCTTTAAGTGAGAACGGTGAGCGAATTTTTGGTTCCTTCGCGAGAATTTCATGACCTTACTTGGCGCAGCCCAGATACGTGAATTAGCGGAAAGCATTGGACTCAAACCCGCAAAAGCACTTGGTCAAAATTTTGTTATTGATTCCAATGTGTGTAAAAAAATTGTCCGCACAGCCGGTGTTACGAGTAGCGATATTGCACTTGAAATCGGCCCTGGACTCGGTTCACTCACTCTTGCACTACTTGAAGAAGCAGCCTCAGTTATTGCGGTGGAAATTGATCCACGCCTGGCACAGCAATTACCTTTGACTGCAGCAATTCATAGCGAGCGTGCCAATTTCCTAACTGTCATTAATCAAGATGCATTAGGAATTTCCACATTGATTGCCGATCCAACAGTGTTGGTTGCAAATCTTCCTTACAACGTTTCAGTTCCTGTGCTTCTGCACTTGTTAGAAAAAGTTCCAACACTTCGTTCGGGTGTAGTGATGGTTCAAGCAGAAGTTGCTGATCGACTTGCTGCATCCCCGGGAAGTAAAGATTATGGAATTCCTAGCGTGAAAGCTGCCTGGTGGGCCGATGTGAAAGGTGCGGGTTCTGTCTCGCGTTCAATATTTTGGCCAGCTCCCAATGTTGATTCAAAACTTGTTGCTTTTACTCGTAGACCTACGCCGGGGGATGAGATCTTGCGAAGAAAAGTATTCACAATTATTGATGCGGCATTTGCGCAACGGCGCAAAATGTTGCGTTCTGCTCTTTCATCGTTATATGGCTCGTCGGCTTTAGCAGAAGAAATTCTGATCAAAGCAGGCATAGATCCAACTTTGCGAGGAGAAGCACTAGAAGTTTCTGGATTTTGCGCGATCGCACTTGCATCCCCGGATATAAGTAGAAGTAAGTAATAGAGTTTCCTTATGCCCGTGAGATCAGTAACCGTTCGAGTTCCCGCAAAGGTGAACTTGCAACTCTCTGTTGGACCGCGCGAATCAGATGGTTTTCATAACCTTGTAAGCGTTTTTCAAGCTATCTCTATCTTTGATGAGATCACACTGACACTGACACCGCCTGGTTCAGGTTTAGTTATTTCCATAATTGGTGATCACACTCATGGCGTGCCCGTTGATGCAAGTAATTTGGCGGCGCAAGCGGCAATTCTTATGGGCAAGGAATTTGATTTAGATGTGGATGCGAAACTAGAGATTAAGAAATCAATTCCAGTTGCAGGGGGAATGGCTGGTGGAAGTGCTGATGCCGCCGCCACAATCGTTGCTATTGATGCGCTCTATTCACTTGGAATGTCGCGGGAAGAGATGTTTGAAATTGCGGCTCAACTAGGTAGCGATGTGCCATTTATGCTCAGTGGCGGAACTGCAATTGGACGTGGACATGGCGACCAACTCACTTCTGCACTATCACGCGGAACGTATCACTGGGTATTAGCACTGAGCACTGTTGGACTTTCAACTCCTGCTGTCTATGCCGAATGCGATCGATTGCGCGCAGGATTACAAATTATTGAACCCCAAACTAATGAGGCATTAATGCAGGCACTCCTTGCCTCAGATTCGAAAGCGGTAGGTGCATCTTTAGTCAATGATCTGCAATCTGCAGCTTGTTCGCTACGCCCAGCACTTCGATTAGTGCTCGATGTCGGTGAAGAATACGGCGCGCTTGGGGCAATTGTTTCTGGCTCCGGTCCAACAGTTGTATTTTTAGTAGATAACGAAGAACAAGGATTAGATTTAGCGGTGGCACTTACTGCTAGCGGTGTTGTTGGAAGTGTTGCTCGCGCATATGGACCAGTACATGGCGCAAAGGTGATTGAAACTCGTTAGTTATTTTTTCCTTCATCTAAATCAGCAGCGAGTGCACTGAGTAGTTGAGCGAGTTGATTTTTTTCTTCGCGAGATAATCCTTCCAATATTGTGCGTTCGTGATTGAGTAATTCTTCAAGTGCAGTATCAACAGCGCGCATTCCAGCACGAGTAAGAGTTACAAGTGAACCACGCCCATCGTTGGGATCTTGTTGACGTGTAATAAGTTCTAATTCTTCTAACCGATCGAGTCGATTTGTAATCGTTCCACTCGTCACCATCGTCTCTTGCATTAATTGACTAGGCGATAATTGATAGGGAGCTCCTGCACGACGCAGCGCTGCAAGTACATCGAACCCCCACGTTTCGAGTTCGGCGAATGCATCTTTTCGTACAAGGTCGAGTTGGCGTGAAATTCTAGAAATTCGGCTAAGGACAGCAAGTGGTGTGAGGTCGAGATCGGGGCGCTCGCGCTTCCATGCGCTGATAAGTCGCTCTACTTCATCACGCATTGCCGCCCACCATTTCAAAAATTCGAGCAATAAAAGCAAGGAATAGAAGGTTAGTGGTCATGAGCACTACCTGTAATGAGGGAGAATACGGGTTCCGCCATTGTGTAGTGGCTAGCACATGGGCCTTTGAAGCCCAGGGTCCAGGATCGATACCTGGTGGCGGAGCGATTAGACTCCGTACCGTGAGCAGCGATCTTCATATCATCGTCTTAGCCGCAGGCGAAGGCACACGAATGAAATCTGCAACTCCTAAAGTCTTACATTCCATTTGTGGTCGCACACTTCTTGGTCACGTAATTCATGCAGCATCGCAACTCAATCCCAAAGATCTAGCCGTTGTAGTCGGTTCAGGGCGCGAATTAGTAGAAGCGCATCTTGGCGAAATCGCGCCACATGCACGCACAATTTTTCAAGAGCGACGTGGTGGCACCGGCCATGCAACACAGTTAGCGCTTGCAGCAGGTGCTCCATCAGGCACAGTTTTGATTCTTGCTGGTGACACACCATTACTTACTTCTGATTCACTTTCGCAATTACTTGAGATTCATAATCAAGGAAAATTTGGTGCAAGTGTTCTCACTGCAGAACACCCTGATCCAACTGGCTATGGCCGCATCATTCGTGGTGAAGATGGCGAACTACTTCGTATTGTCGAAGAACGTGACGCCGATGAAGACCAGAAGATGATTTTCGAAATAAATTCAGGTGTGTATGTCTTTGATGGAAAATTACTTGCCGGGGCAATTGGTAAATTGAGTAATTCCAATTCACAAGGCGAGCTCTACCTCACAGATGTAATAGAAATTATGCGAAATGAAGGTGCTTCAATTGCCGCGGCAGTAGTTGATGATTTCATTGAAATTCTTGGCGTCAATGATCGCTCACAACTTGCAGAAAGTGCAGCCCTGCTTCGTGATCGCATCAACGATAAACTAATGAAAAGTGGCGTCACTATTACAGATCCAACAACTACATGGGTTGATGCAACAGCGACAATTTCTAATGATGTAACACTTCTTCCAGGAAGTGCGATTGCGGGTACTACAAAAATTACCAGTGGGGCAATTATTGGCCCGCGTACAACCCTCATTGATTGCATCGTCGGCGCAGGGGCCAGTGTTATCGAGTCTTATTGCACGGGGACTGCAATCGGTGCGGGAGCGAGCGTTGGTCCCTTCACATTCTTGCGAGCTGGCACTGATCTTGGCGCACACACTCGCGCAGGTGCATTTGTTGAGATGAAGAATTCTACGATTGGTGAACGTTCCAAAGTTCCGCATCTTTCATATGTGGGCGATGCCACCATCGGCGTCGGTACAAATATTGGGGCAGCAACCATCTTCGTCAATTACGATGGCGTCGATAAATATCGCACTGAAGTTGGTGATCACGTACGAATTGGAAGCGACACGATGTTGGTTGCTCCGATTTCAATCGGGGATGGCGCATATACAGCTGCTGGATCTGTGATTACAGAAGATGTCCCCGCAGGCGCGATGGGAGTTGGCAGAGCACGCCAACGAAATGTCTTAGGCTGGGTCTTGCGTAAGCGCGCAGGAACAAAGTCTGCAGATGCTGCAGCAAAAAGTGAGAAGAAAGGCTAACTCCCATGAGCGAAATCCGACTCGCCTCCGAGAAGCGACTACGACTCTTTACTGGTCGAGGATTTCCAGAGTTAGCAGATGAAGTTGCATCAGAGTTAGGCATTCCCCTCACACCAACATCGGCGTACGACTTTGCCAATGGTGAAATATTTGTTCGCTTCGAAGAAAGTGTTCGCGGCTGTGACGCATTTGTTCTACAAAGTCATTCAGCACCGGTGAATAAGCAGATCATGGAACAACTCATCATGGTCGATGCACTCAAGCGCGCATCTGCAAAACGCATTACTGTTGTTGCACCTTTCTACGGTTATGCACGTCAAGATAAAAAGCACCGCGGACGTGAGCCAATCTCTGCGCGATTGATGGCAGATCTTTTCAAAACAGCAGGTGCGGATCGTTTGATGGTTGTCGATCTACACACTTCACAAATTCAAGGTTTCTTCGATGGTCCTGTTGATCATCTTTTTGCACTACCAATGCTTGCTAATTATGTTGGAAGCAAAGTAGATCGCTCACGCCTAACAATTGTTTCGCCAGACTCAGGCCGAGTACGTGTTGCAGAACGCTGGTCGGATTTACTCGGTGGTTGCCCGATTGCATTTATTCACAAAACTCGCGATCCACGTATTCCTAATGAATCTACGGTCGGCCGCGTCGTTGGTGATGTTGTAGGTCAAACTTGTGTTGTTATCGACGACATGATTGATACAGCAGGCACAATTACAAAAGCTGTCGATGCACTCTTTGAAGCAGGGGCAACTGATGTCATTGTTGCTGCAACACACGCAGTTCTTTCTGGACCTGCAGTGGAACGACTCAAGAATTGCCGTGCCAGCGAAGTAGTAATTACAAATACTTTGCCAATTAGTGAAGACCAACATTTTGATGGACTCACAGTCCTATCAATCGCACCGCTTTTGGCCCGCGCAATCCGCGAAGTCTTCGAAGATGGATCAGTTACCAGCCTCTTCGATGGTCACTCATAATTTCTGCTACCAATTGAGCACGGATTTGCTGCCTAGCTAGTCCCTTCGGTATGGTTTGCCACGTTCCGGCGAGGGTTTTTTTCATCCGTAATCGACGGTGTGGGTTCAACTCCTGCTGGGACTTCACTACAACAACAGGAGAATAAAAATGGCTGAGATTTCAATCAAAGGTGTACTTCGTACTGAATTCGGTAAAGGTGCATCACGTCGCGCACGTCGCGAAGGCCTAGTCCCTGCTGTTATTTACGGTCATGGTGAGAAGCCAGCGCATATCAATCTTCCTGCTCGCGAACTTGGCGTTGCACTCAAGTCTTCAAACGTATTGCTCGACATTGTTGTAGATGGAAAGACAGAACTAACACTTCCAAAGTCAATCGTTCGTCACCCAATCAAATTAACTATTGATCACATCGACCTAGTTATCGTTCGTCGCGGTGAGAAAGTTACAGTTGCTGTTCCAGTTCATACTTCTGGCGAGCACGATCGTGACGGAATTCTCGAGCACGTTCACCACACAATTGAAGTTGAGACAGAAGCAACATCTATTCCAAGCTTCTTCGAACTCGATCTCACAGGTCTTGCCGCTGGAAATTCACTTTATGCAGAGGATATTAAACTTCCTGCTGGCGTAACTCTTATCTCTGATCCAAAGATGATTGTTGTTCACCTCTCTGAGCGTTCAACTGCTGTTGAAGAAGTTGCCGTTGTAGCTCCTGCTGCAGATGCAGCTGCCGCTCCTGCTGCAGATGCAGAGAAGAAGGACGCGTAACACTTACTCTTAACCCATGATGTGGTTAGTTGTAGGACTCGGTAATCCCGGGGATCAATATGTCGCTACCCGACACAATGTCGGGCAGATGGTCATTGATGAACTAGCCAAACGTCACAGTCTTAAATTCTCTAGTCACAAGTCTCGTACCGACGTCGCTGCCTACAAATTTGGTGTCGGCGTCGATGCGCATTCAATTATTTTGGCGAAATCACATAGCTACATGAATGAAAGTGGCGGACCTATAAAGGCGGTTGCATCTTTTTATTCCATTGAACCTACGCAGATAATTGTTCTCCATGACGAATTAGATATTCCTTATGCTGCAATAAGAAGCAAAATTGCGGGAGGTGACAATGGACATAATGGTTTGAAATCGTTGACTTCATCCTTTGGAACAGCTGAGTACTACCGAATTCGTTTAGGAATTGGGCGCCCTATGGGTCAGCAAGATCCTGCCGATTTTGTACTCAAACAATTTAGTAAAGAAGAGAAAAAAGATCTGGGCGAGTTTTTAGATCGCGCAGCAGATGTTGTTGAATCTCTCATCACGCAAGGTTTAGAGAAAACTCAGACGAAGTTCAATTCCTAATTAGTTGAGCGGCGAGTGGCAATTTTAGTAAGAATGCTTTGAGTACGAGCTTTTCGAGCCTGTACCTGCTTCTCAAGAATCGCCACCTGATCACTTGCTTTAGTGAAGGTATCCATCTTTGTAGTTACTAGTTTGCGCAATTGATTAGTAATCCAACCCTTTTGTGACTGAGAATCTTCAATCAGACCAATGTCTACAAGTTGTTGCGTATATACGGATTTATTATGAGCGTTATCAGATAACTTTTCAATTGTGACAAATTTGTATACGGTCTTGAGAAGAAGACTCATAGTGATAGGCGCGGTAGTTTCTTGCGTGATAAGTGCTTTTGAGATTTCTTCTACATTCGATGAAGTCACGCCAGCAATATCTGAATCCTGAAATAATTTGAGGCTAGGAGCCTCTAAATTATTGAAGGTAGATACTAAGGAATCTTGATTCTTGCGAACTAACTCTTCTCGTTTAGCTTTGGAATCAGTCTCATCTACAGGCGCAACAACGGGAGCAATCGAAAAACTTCGAATTGCTCGAACTCCCGGTGTACCTGCAGATCGAGTTGGAGTTCCTTGAAGCTGATTGAGCGCTGAATATCCAGCAACAAATGCATCTCCATAATCAGAGGATGACCAAAGCCCAAGTGGAAAATCATCAGTAGAGAAAGTACCGAGTTTTACTCGAAGCATTATTAAGCGCAGCTCATCCATGGAGGGTAGATACCAATCAGAGAACCCATTATTCGAATATTGATCTGCATACAAAGCAGCATTATTAGCCGCAACGCCAACTTGAGTAAGCAAAATATGTTCTGTATTTAATTTCGCAGAACCAATAAGAAGTGATGTGCCCCCAGTTGTCAGACCTCCTACACCCCATATTCCTGCACCTCTGCCAGTAGGAGCAACTTCCAAATAATCAAATGTAAGTGCAGCTTGTTGATCACTTGTCAGAGAACTCGAAAAAGTCTGATCACCCATGAAGTCGTCATGAAGTATGTAGGAAACATTGAATGCACCGGTACTTTTTACGAAAAAGACTAAACCGCCACCAGGGCCAGTGTCACCGACAACACAGGTTCCACCAGCAGCACATGTGGCTGCAGCCTGTGCTGGGCTTGAGAAGTTAAAAGTAATTGACGCAATGAGGAATGAAAGTAAAAAGTATTTTTTCAACTTGGTGCCTATCTAATAAGGTCACCAAGTGTGATGAGTTTCTAGAACTCTATCAGTACTTCGAAGTTCAATAGCTAAAATCAGCCTGTATTTCGAAGACCTGCTGCAACTCCGTTTATTGTGAGTAATAGTGCGCGGGTTAATACTGAGTCAGGGGTATCCCCGGAATCACGTACTCTCTTGAGCAAGTTAATTTGTAGCAAATGTATAGGTGATAGGTATGCATCACGTACTTGCAATGTACGGGCCAAAATTGGTTGATCACCAAGTAATGAACTCTTCTTGGTGAGTAACAAAATCTCTGCAACTGTAAGAGCGAATTCATCTTCAATAATGGTGAGGAAATGTTGAAGTTCTTTAGGAACAAGAGTTTCCACATAACGCTTGGCAAGTGCTAAATCTGTCTTTGCAAGTGTCATTTCGACATTACTAATAAAGGTGTTGAAGAAATGCCATTCATGAAGCATCGTTGCCATTACATCGCTCTTGCCCGCTTCGCGAGCAGCTTTGAGACCTGTTCCAACGCCGAACCATCCTGGAACAATCTGGCGTGATTGAGTCCAACCAAATACCCAAGGAATCGCACGCAGACTTCCAAGTCCACTTGATGCATCAGGTCTACGTGATGGACGAGAGCCTAGGAAAAGGTTTCCAAGTTGTTCTACCGGAGTAGATGCGTAGAAATATGCAGGAAGATCTGGATGTTCTACGAGGGCGCGATAACGTTGGAACGAATTATCACTAATCAATTCCATACAGTCATTCCAGTGTGCAAGATCTTCTGTTGATTGACGCGGTGCACGATTGAGAACTGTTGCTTCAAGTGCTGCGGCCAGTGTGAGTTCTACGTTTTCTCGAGCTAGTGCTGGCAGTGAATATTTATCACTAATAACTTCGCCTTGCTCAGTCATCTTTATTTGGCCATCGACTGATCCCCAAGGAAGTGCAATGAGGGCTTCATATGTTGGTCCACCACCACGGCCAACAGAGCCACCACGGCCATGGAATAAACGAAGCTTGACGCCATACTTCATTGCAACATCGCGAAGTTTTCGTTGTGCTCTATGAATTTCCCACTGGCTTGTAGCAATTCCTGCATCTTTATTGGAATCGCTGTAACCCAGCATTACTTCTTGTAAATCTCCACGCAGTGATACAAGAGCTCGATATGTTGGATTAGAAAGTAACTTTTCTAAAATTTCACCTGCAGCGCGAAGTTCAGCGACAGTTTCCAGAAGTGGTGCAAAGCCGATCCTGGCTTTCTTTTGTGCAATATTTACAAGCCCGGCCTCTTGCGCAATCACTGCCGCCGCAATGAGGTCATCTGCGCCTTTAGTCATTGAGACTATATAAGTTTCAATTGCTTGTGATCCAAATGAATCAATGAGATCTGAAATTGCAATGAACGTGTCAAATGTCTTTTGTCCATTTGTATCTAGCGCTGAAACTTTGAGGGATGAGCCATTTTTCAAGACATTAGTGAGGATGTCGAAGCGTTCATCATGAGAGCGTGTTCCGTAGGCATTATCACCAAGTGCTTGCCCCAACAAATGATGATGTGAATCAGAGTGCTCGCGAACATCCATAGTTGCGTGTGTAAGTCCAAAAGCGGCAACGGTGCGAATTGTGCGCTCCAGTAAGCCAGTAGCAATCAATTCGCCCTTATGAGCAAATAAGGAATCGCGCATCAAAGTCAGATCAGCGAGTAATTCATTCATATCGTTGTAGTCACGATGCGGAACATGGGCAGCGTCATTAGCGTGGCGATCACGCGTCATAGCTAAGCGGTGCACAATTGCAGTTGCTTTCAAACGGTATGGCTCTTCAATATTGAGTCGCTTGAAGCGTGCTTCAAATTCTGGAATATGTTTGAGATCTTCTTCAACAGATGCAGTCAGTTCTGGAGTTGCGCCTGTGATCTTTGTTGAAACCGAAAGCAATTGGCGAAGTTGATCCATTGCCGCAATAGTTGCGCGAATTGCGTGGCCGACTTGTAAAACCATCGCATCACGAGTTACTTGCGCTGTGACATTGGGGTTTCCATCGCGATCTCCGCCAATCCACGATCCAAAGGAGAGTGGGCGGGCAGTGACAGGAATATCGATATCTAAGCGTTTCATTTCGCGCGCAAAATCATTGAGAACTTCAGGAACTGTTTGACGGAAAAGATCGTCTAAATAGTAAAGAGCGTTCATTGCTTCATCCAGTGGTTCTGGTCGATCTAAGCGAAGTTCATCGGTCTGCCATAAAAGATCTACAGTTTCTGCAAGACGATCACTTTGATTTGGATCTTTTCCTTGGTCAAGCAAATCTGCAATGCGTCCCAATTTATTGAGAATAGAACGACGAGCAGCCTCAGTTGGGTGGGCGGTAAATACTGGGCGCACCATAAGTTCGCTCACCCATTGTTCAATGTCATTACGGGTGAGTTCGTGACCAGGCAATTGTTCTTGTTGCGCAGAAATAATTCGGTTGACCGCACGGGTGAGCCAAGAACCACCTTCGGAACGCGCATCAGCTAATACACGTGAGCGGTGCACTTGTTCTGCAACATTTGCTAAATGAAAATATGTACTAAAAGCTCGAACCAATTGAACTGAATCTTCAACTGATAGCGAAGCCAATAAATCTGCGCCACCACCTTCGCGCACTGCTTTACGTACTGCTTCAACTAATGCAAGAAGTTCCGGACCCTCTTGTCTAACAAGAGTTTCTCCAAGTAAGTCACCGAGTCGGCGCACATCGCTGCGAAGTCCAGCATCATCAGATGCCGATACCGAGCTAACAAGTGCGCGATCTCCCATGCTCTCCATGGCGTAATAATGGCAGGTTTAGCCTTGACTCAACGACGGTAATAGAATTCCCAAAGTAAGCCCCCTCCCATTATGCGGAGTTGGGGCATTGAGTCGTTTCATGAGAGATAAGGAGCAATGAATATGCGCGGCATACTCGCACACCTTGCTCAATCTCAATATGTGAGTACGCATCTAGAAGAGAACGCAACCATTGTTGCCCCATCTCCCATCTACCCATTTCTTGTGGCGCTTCAGGCTAAGAAGAAGCCAATACTCCTCGTTACTAGTTCAAGTAGAAGCGCAGAAGACCTCGCGAGTGAACTCAAAGATTTACACCCGAACGTTTTGGAATTTCCAGCATGGGAAACCTTGCCTCATGAAAAATTGAGTCCCCGCAGCGACACTGTTGCACAACGTGTTCGAACTCTTTATTCCCTAGCAAAGAGTTCAGAGATGTCATCGAATCCAATTGTTATAACGCCAGTACGCGGAATGATTCACCGAATAATTAAAGATCTAACGGATCGTGAACTAGTGAGCCTTGAAATTGGGCAAGAGCGCTCGCTGGAAGAACTTGTTCGCCATCTTTCAGTTCTTTCATATACAAGGACGGATTTAGTAGAACGACGTGGAGAATTTGCAGTTCGCGGTGGAATTGTGGATCTTTTTCTACCACTAAGTAATCATCCAATTCGCATCGATTTCTTTGGTGATGAAATTGAAGATATGAGTTATTTTGAAGTTGCAGATCAACGCACCTTCAAAGCTGTTATTGGTGCAATCGATATATTTCCTTGCCGCGAACTTTTACTTTCAGATTCCATAAAAGCTCGTGCTCAAGAAATTGCTGATAAATATCCATCGGCCCAAGAACTACTTGTGAAAATAAGTGAAGGAATGACTCCCGAAGGCATGGAGTCACTTATTCCCTTGCTCATTGACGAGACATCAACTTTGATTGAAAAGATGCCAAAAGATACCCAGATTATTTTTGTGGACTTTGAAAGAATAAAATCGAGGGCAGCAGATTTACTTGCGACAAACGACGAGTTCCTAGCCGCATCGTGGTCGAATGCCTCCTACGGTGGAAATATTCCAATTCATGATGGCTCCCACACATATATGACTTGGGAAGAATTACAAGAAAATATTTCGCAGTCAGGCTTCGATATACAAAGCTTTAATCCTTTCGGCAATGATTTAGATCCAGACACTTTCTTCTTAGATTGCAATCCGATAGATCCATTACGTGGAGATATTGAGCGCGCTATTAGTGAATTATCAGCAGCGCTGGAATCTGGAAATGCCGTTGTATTTGCAACTCATGGTCACGGAATGGTTGAACGCTATGCAGGCATCTTTAGAGGTGCAGATCTACCTGTTTATATTGTCGAAAAGTTAGATGCAATACCTACTCGAGGTTCTATTCATCTAACAACAACGACGCTGACACATGGCTTTGCTATGGATAGCGAAGATCTATTTATCATGACAGAGCGAGATTTGACGGGTAGTAAAGGCAGCATCAAAGACGGAGAAAAGCTTCCTTCAAAACGTAAGCAGAGTATTGATCCGCTGGAACTCAAAGCGGGCGACTTTGTTGTTCACGAACAACATGGAATTGGCCGATATATCGAACTACTCGAGCGAACTGTTGGCGGTGTTACTCGTGAATATGTTGTTATTGAATATGCATCAGCTAAACGTGGTCAACCGGGGGATCGGATATTTGTTCCCACAGATTCATTAGAACAAGTCAGTAAATATGTAGGTGGTGAATCACCGACTGTGCACCGTATTGGAAGTGGTGAGTGGCAAAAGGCAAAGGGGCGGGCACGTAAAGCGGTTCGACAAATAGCGGGCGAACTCATCAGGCTCTACGCAGCGCGAACTAGTTCGCCAGGTTTTGCCTTTTCACCTGATACTCCGTGGCAACGCGAACTCGAAGATTCTTTTTCTTATATTGAAACTCCCGATCAGCTCTCGACAATCAATGAGGTCAAGGCAGATATGGAGCGCCCATACCCAATGGATCGCATCATCTGCGGTGATGTTGGATATGGAAAAACTGAAATCGCTATTCGCGCAGCATTCAAAGCGGTGCAAGATGGAAAACAAGTTGCAGTGCTGGTTCCAACAACGTTATTAGTGCAACAGCATTCGAAGACTTTTGCGGAAAGATATGCCGGCTTTCCGATACGAGTAGGTGGGCTTTCACGTTTCAATACTGCAAAAGAGAGCAAAGAATTATTGAGCGAACTTGAAAAAGGTGCGATAGATGTTGTTGTGGGTACACATCGAATCTTGTCTGCAGATGTGCATTTCAAAGATTTAGGTCTCGTTATTGTCGATGAAGAGCAAAGATTTGGGGTTGAACAGAAGGAGTCGCTCAAGAAGTTGCGCACGAGTGTTGATGTATTGGCGATGTCTGCAACGCCGATTCCTCGCACACTGGAGATGGCAATTACTGGAATTCGAGAAATGTCGACCATTACAACCCCACCTGAAGAACGACATCCAATTCTTACTTATGTTGGGCCGGCCGAGGATGCTCAGATAACAGCTGCGATACATCGCGAACTTTTGCGCGATGGTCAAATTTTCTACATTCATAATCGAGTTGAATCAATTGATCGCACTGCTTCTCGATTACAAGACTTGGTTCCAGAAGCGCGTATTCGAGTTGCTCATGGCCAGATGAGTGAAGGCGCACTCGAAGATGTAATTCTGGGATTTTGGAATCGAGATTTCGATGTACTCGTATGTACAACAATTGTTGAAAGTGGTTTGGACATTGCTAACGCCAACACATTAATTGTCGAGAGAGCAGATAATTTTGGACTTTCACAGTTACACCAATTGCGTGGCCGTGTTGGACGAGGACGCGAACGAGCATATGCATATTTCTTATATCCAGCAGATCAACCACTTTCTGAAGTTGCACACGATCGACTAACAACAATCGCGGCAAATACAGATTTAGGTTCGGGAATGCGGGTTGCTCTCAAAGATTTAGAAATACGTGGCGCCGGTAATCTATTAGGCGGTGAACAATCAGGTCATATCGCAGATGTGGGATTTGATTTATATATGCGCATGGTGGGTGAGGCAGTTCAAGATTACAAAACTGGAATTATTGAAACCGAAGAAGTTCATCATGAATGCAAAGTCGAACTCCCAATCAATGCCCATCTTTCTAGTGAGTACGTTCCAGGTGAGCGATTGCGACTCGATCTATATCGACGACTAGCTGATGTTCGGACGAGTAATGATGTGGAAGAGATTCGTAAAGAATTAGTTGATCGATTCGGAGAACTTCCTGAGGAAGCTCAAGCACTTCTTGGTGTCGCATCACTTCGCGCTACTGCAAAATCGGTGGGTCTGCGTGAAGTTGTCGCTGCTGGAAAATTCTTGCGGCTATCACCCATCACCCTTCCAGAATCAAAACAACTACGAATGTCACGGATGTACCCCAATTCGCTCTATAAATCAGCCGTAAATACGGCGATGATTGCATTCCCCACGAGTAAATCTTGGAGCCCGTCACAAAGTGGTCTGGCGATAGTGGATACTTCTCTTCTGGCCTGGGTCATAGAGGCCGTCGACCAACTGACATCCACTTCGAAAGCGAGCACTACGTGAAAAAAATTCTTGCCATTAGCGCAATTGCAACTGCACTATTACTAACTGGATGTTCACAAGTTGGTGCCGCAGCAACAGTTGGAAATACAAAAATTACTCAAGCTACTGTTCAGGCCAGCATTGATTCAATAATTGCAGAACGTAAAAAAGTGGATACCTCACAGATGCAGCTTGAAACTGGATCTACCTTGAACATTGCACAACTTCGTTTTCAAGTTCTCACTGCTCTTATTCGTGAAGTCGCAAAGGATTACAAAGTAACTGCAACTAAGGCAGAAATCGACACACGTCGTACTGGAATTCTTGGTCAAGTCGGCGGAGCCACCGGTCTACCTAAGGCACTTGTTGGCGCAGGAATTGCACCAGCAAACTTTGATACCTATTTAGAAGCAGTGATTCTCTCTGGAAAAATTAGCCAGGCAATTGTCGCAACTGGAGTTTCACAAGATGCACTTGGTGCAGAGATTACAAAGATTGTTTCTCTAAAAGCCGCAGCTCTCAAAGTAACTATTAATCCTCGCTACGGTAAATGGGATCCTGTGAAAGCAGATATCGTCGCAACAGATTCAGCCGGCAACGCCGTCAAATCAACTACTCCATAAGTATTTCATGAGCACTTCCTATCTTCAGCAACTTGTTGAAGTGATGGATACTTTGCGCTCTCCTGGTGGATGTCCATGGGATGGCGAACAAACGCATGAGTCACTCGTAAAATATCTTTTAGAAGAGTCTTATGAATTTGTCGATGCCCTTGAAAGTGGCGATCGCATTGGAATGCGCGAAGAACTTGGTGATATTTTGCTTCAAGTTTATTTTCATGCGCGCATTGCCCAAGAAAATATCAAAGATTCATTTACTATCGAAGATATTGCTCAATCAATAACAGAGAAACTTATTCGTCGCCACCCCCATGTATTTGGAGATACCAAAGTTTCTGGATCGAATGAAGTTTTAGAAAATTGGGAGAAAATAAAAGCAGCAGAAAAGGGGCGCACGTCAGCCCTTGATGGAATTGCCATGGCCCAGCCTTCACTTCCGCTCGTCGAAAAATTGATTTATCGTGCACAGAAAAATGGGCTCGAAATATCGCTACCTAGTACTTCACACCTCGAAGGTGAGGCCACTAATGATTCTGTTGGCAAGGCCCTGCTCGAAGTTATTACATGGGCCACCCACAATGGAATTGATGTAGAAGGTGCGCTGCGCAGCCAAGCACATCAGATAATTTCGCGAATCAAAGAGGCTGAAGGCCAGGGCAAAGAAGCACGGTAGACTTACCCTACTTAGCCGTTTCAACGCAGAAACGATTGCAGAGACAAAAAGTTTTATAGGAGATATCTCAGTGGCAATAATTGAAGCAATCGCAGCTCGTGAAATTCTTGACTCCCGTGGAAATCCAACGGTTGAAGTTGAAATTGAATTAGAAGATGGAACACAAGCACGTGCTGCAGTTCCAAGTGGCGCATCAACTGGTGCTTTTGAAGCATCCGAACTTCGTGATGGCGGAAAACGATATGCCGGTAAAGGCGTAGAAAAAGCAGTTGCATTCGTCAACGATGAGATTGCCCCAGCAATTCTTGGGTATGACTCACAAGATCAACGCACTATTGATGCTGAGATGATTGAACTCGATGGCACAAAGAACAAGTCACGCCTTGGTGCAAATTCGATTCTTGGGGTTTCACTCGCTGTCGCTAAAGCATCGGCTGAAAGTTCAGATCTTTCACTATTTCGCTACCTCGGCGGACCTAACGCACATATCTTGCCTGTACCAATGATGAATATTCTCAATGGTGGAGCACACGCAGATACAAATGTTGATATTCAAGAATTTATGATTGCCCCAATTGGTGCGCCAACTTTCCGTGAATCATTGCGATGGGGTGCCGAGATTTATCACGCACTTAAATCGGTTCTCAAAAAGCGTGGCCTAGCAACAAGCGTTGGTGATGAAGGTGGTTTTGCGCCAAATCTTGAAAGCAACCGTGCAGCTCTCGATCTCATCATCGAAGCTATTTCACTTGCTGGATTCAAACCAGGTTCTGAAATCGCACTCGCTATGGATGTTGCAGCCACTGAATTTCATGATGCTGGTAAGTACACATTTGAAGGTTCCTCAAAGAGTTCTGATCAAATGATTGCCTATTACAAGGAACTCGTTGATGCATATCCATTGGTTTCAATTGAAGACCCACTCAATGAAGAAGACTGGGCTGGCTGGACAGAGATGACAAAGGTCTTGGGATCGCGAGTTCAGATTGTTGGCGATGACTTATTTGTTACCAATCCAGAGCGTCTAGCGCGCGGAATTGCATCAGATACAGCAAATGCACTTCTTGTAAAAGTGAATCAAATTGGAACTCTTACAGAAACACTTGATGCAGTTGATATGGCACATCGTGCGAATTATCGAAGCATGCTGAGTCATCGTTCGGGCGAAACAGAAGATACAACAATTGCTGATCTTGCTGTCGCAACAAATTGTGGTCAAATAAAGACTGGTGCACCTGCACGAAGCGAACGCGTTGCCAAATACAACCAACTTCTTCGTATTGAAGAAGAGCTAGGTGATGGCGCCCTCTACGCCGGTCGAAATGCTTTCCCGCGCTTCAAAGGATAAAGAGAAGTAAGAATGGCCAGACGCCGCGGTAATCTTCGTTTCACAAGCCGTCGCCGCGGTTCTGGTCGCTCACTCGCATTAGGCGCAATTCTTTTCTTATTGGCGCTAACAATTGCGCCACCGATTCAGCATTACTTCACGCAGCGTGCACAAATAAACTCTTTGCGCGCACAAGTGAGCGCTGATACCAAAGCGCTTTCCGTAGCACAAAAAGAGTTACTACTTTGGCGCGATCCGGCATACATTAAATCGCAAGCACGTGAGCGTTTACATTTCGTTTTGCCAGGGGAGCGCCAGTACATAGTTACAGATTCAACGTCGCAAGGTGACCAAAACCAAAGCACATTAGTAGCAACAAATGTTCCTGATAATCAGCCTTGGTATACACGTTTAGTTGCATCAATTACAGAAACTGGTAGCAAGTGAAACCAGTTTCACAAGAAGACCTAGATTGCATCGAAAGACAACTAGGTCGCACACCTCGTGATGTGCATGGGATTGCTTATCGTTGTCCATGCGGAAAGCCTGCAGTTGTAGAAACAAATCCTCGCCTTGCAGATGGCACACCGTTTCCAACTTTTTATTACGCAACTTGCCCAAAACTCACGGGAGCAATCTCAACGCTGGAAACAACGGGAATGATGGGCGAAATGAATGCTCGTTTGGCAACGGACGCCGAATTATCTGGTGCCTACTCTGCGGCGCACGAAGATTATTTAGCAGCTCGCGCTGTACTTAAAATTGATGTTCCAGAAATTGAAGGCATCACTGCTGGTGGAATGCCTGATCGCGTGAAGTGTCTTCATTCACTTGTCGCTCATTCACTTGCAGCGGGCCCTGAAGTAAATCCACTGGGTGATGAAGCACTTGCAGCATTGCCTCAATGGTGGAAGAACGAATCATGCGAGTAGCAGCAATCGATTGCGGCACCAATTCAATTCGATTACTGATTGCCGATATTGAAGGAAATAGTTTTCGTGAAGTACTGCGCACAATGGAAATTGTTCGACTTGGACAAGGTGTAGATAAGACTGGCGAATTTCACCCTGATGCAATTGCTCGCACTCTTGCTGCAGTAGATTTATTTGCTGCTGAGATTGCACGCAAAGGAGTTGAAAAGATTCGTTTTTGTGCCACTAGCGCTACGCGAGATGCAACCAATCGCCACCTCTTTATTGATGGCGTAAAAGAACGTCTTGGTATTACACCCGAAGTTATTTCAGGAGAAGAGGAAGCAGCGCTCTCTTTTGCAGGGGCAATTCAAAATCTTCCAGAAGAAGATGGGCCCTTCTTAGTTGTAGATATTGGCGGAGGTTCGACGGAGTTCGTTTTTGGTCGCTCAAAAGTAGAATTCGCAAAGAGCGTCAATATAGGTTGTGTGCGCATGACGGAGCGTCATTTCATCCAAAATCCCGCAGGTGCACAAGAGATTGAAAGTGCCCGCAGTGATATTCAAGCAGCAATCAAAGTGGCTGCAAGTATTGTTCCCATAACCACCGCAAAAACACTTATTGCTGTTGCAGGAACTGCGACAACAGTTGCGGCAGCAGCATTAGACCTACCTGAATATGATCGCTATTCGATACATGGCTCACGCATTAGCGCGCAAAAAACGCACGAAGTTTGCGATCAATTCTTAACAATGACTCGTGAGGAACGTCTTCAACTTGGTTATATGCACCCAGGTCGCGTTGATGTGATTGCCGCAGGCTCACTGGTTCTCTCTGAAATTATGAAAGCTACAGGCGCACAAGAATTTATTGCTTCCGAGTCAGATATCCTCGATGGAATGGCTTGGTCAATAGTAGAGCGGAGTGCACAATGACAAAGATTGCAATAATTGGAGCAGGCTGGCGTTCAGATTTTTACTTCCGCATTGCACAAATGATGCCCGATCGATTTGAAATTGTAGGCGCAGTTGCTCGTAAGGAAGAGGTACGCAAGCAAATTCAAGCAAAATATGGTGTCACAACCCATGCCTCAACTTCTGAATTGCTCTCACATCAAAAACCAGATTATGCAATCAGTTCAGTTTCTTGGGCATCAAATCCATCTGTAGTCACCGAGTTAGTAAAAGCAGATGTTCACGTTCTTTGTGAAACACCACCAGCACCAGATGTTCAAGGGCTTCGTGATTTGTGGTCAGCGGTTGGTTCATCAGATATGGTGCAAGTTGCTGAACAATATTTATATTTACCAGGTCACGCAGCTCGATTAGCAGTGACCAATGCAGGAATTATTGGCGATATTACTTCGGTAGAAGTCTCTTCGACACATGGTTATCACGTGGTTTCAATGATGCGTGGCTTTATGCAATCTGGTTACGGGCCAACAACTGTTACGGCACAAGAATTTCAGGCACCACTAGTGGATCCACTCAATCGTGATAGCTGGAATAAAGATCTAACTCCCAAGAATGCGAAAACAACGATTGCTCTTATCGATTTCCGTGGAGGAAAATCAGGAATCTACAATTTCGTTGATAATCAGTGGCACAACCAATTACGCCATCGCCGAATAGTTATTCGTGGTAGCAAAGGTGAAATTCTCGACGATAAAGTGATTCGCCTTTCTGAGGGCCCCGCTCTCACTACCTCACATTTTGAGCGGTATCAATTAGGTCAGGACTTGAATCTTGATGGTCATGACACCGAACATATTTCTTTTGATGGCAAAGTAGTATTCAAAAATCCATTTATAGGGCTTCGATTAATGGATGAAGAAATAGCAATAGGACAAATGATGGTGCAGATGGCTGATTGGATCACGGGCAAAGCGCTAGCACCGTATCCACTGCGAGCAGGTTGCCAAGATCATTTAGTTTCTTTAGCGATAGATGAGTCCATCGCAACAGGAAAAACCGTTACTACAACAATTGAAAAGTGGAGTAACTAATTTTTTAGTTTTTGTTCCAAAAAGCAACTAGAACGTCACTGAGTAATTGAGGCGTATCTTCATTCGGACAATGCCCGGCTCCTGGAATGACATCTAATTGTGCATTCAAGTCTTTTGCCATCTGGTCTTGCAGTGCCAACGGCCATGCATCATCATTCTCACCGTAGACAACATGAGCAGAAATTCCTGTTGCATGAACTTCTTTTACAATTGTAGGTTCATCTTCTAAATGATCTCGATGTGTTGCAACCGAACGAGGATCACTCATTTTCCAGCGATGTTTCTTCATTTCATACGTTGGCTTTCCCAAATCATTTGCATCCATATGGTCATCCCAAATCTTTTCCATTGGGATACTCATCAAAGTTTCTCGACTTAAAAAGTCTTCTCTAAAACCAATACCTGCTGGTCCACTACACATCAGAGTCAAAGACTTCCAATAGTTTGGTGCCATCAATACTGCACGCTGTGCAACTAATCCACCAAAAGAATGTCCTAGTAAATGCGGTTTTACCATTCCAAGTGATTGCGCCAAATCAATAGCATCGCGCGCCAGTGATTTGATTGTGTATGCATCTTCACGCTTACTGTGAGGAGATTCGTGTTGTCCGCGATTATCGAATGTGAGAACTCGATAGCCTTGTTCGGCGATCATTGGCCCGCAATCTGAGAAATCTTCTTTACTTCCCGTGAAACCGTGTACTAGTACGACATCGCCTCGATGGACCTTAGGCTCAAATACCACTGTTGCAACTGGCTCATTTTGGACAACGATTAGTTTTGTCATGGGCTGAGACTATTGCTAATCCTCATTTCTGTACCCCCTTGGACTGCTCGGGCAATCCCCAACCAAGGGGTGAAAATAGGCGTGAAAATCTCAAAAAAAGTGTAAAAGTTCCAAAAATTCACCTTTTTAGAGTGGCAGTTTCCTGAGTTTTCCCTCAGAATATTTGTGTTCAGAGTGGCATTAATCATCGCACCCTCGTGTGGTTGCCCCTCCTGAGCCCGGTCGCAGAACAGCGAACGGACCTCAACACAGTGGAGGCTTTACTAAATGCTACAACTCTCAAATACCCAATGGAGTTCTCTCTATAACATTTTCTCCTTTGGCTTGATTTCGATGTTAGCAACAACAGTATTTACTTTGGTTGCGCAATCACGCGTTCTACCTAAGTACCGTGCTGCACTTGTTATGTCATCGATGGTTACATTTATTGCCGGATATCACTACTTCCGTATTTTCAACTCATTCAATGAATCATCAATGAAGAACGCCGTAACAGTCGGAACTTCACAAGGTTCATTCAACGAGGCATACCGTTATGTTGACTGGATCCTTACTGTGCCACTACTTCTTGTTGAAGTTATCGCAGTACTAGGTCTTGCAAAGGCAGCAGCTAATTCACTAATTACTCGCCTTGTACCAGCATCAGCAGCGATGATCATCTTGGGTTACCCAGGTGAAATTTCATCAGCTAATGGAACAAAGATTCTTTACGGAATCTTGTCAACACTTCCATTCCTTTACATCCTTTATGTTCTATTCGTAGAACTTACAAAGTCATTGGATCGTCAACCTGAAGGTGTTGCAGCAACAATTGGACGTTTACGTCTACTTTTGATCGCAACATGGGGCGTTTACCCAATTTCATACTTGATCCCAATCTTGGTAAAGAACCCATCTGTTGCTCAGATGGCAAACCTCTTTACTGATCGTCAAATTGGATACACAATTGCAGACGTTCTTGCAAAGTGCGTATTCGGTCTAACAATCTACAAGATTGCAAAGATGAAGTCAGTTGCAGAAGGTATGAAGGACGATCACTAATTAGTTCACACTAATTAAATCCTCTTAACAATAAGAGGGGCGCCTAGAAATAGGTGCCCCTCTTATTTTTTTCTCGCATAGTCAGTTAGGATGAAGAGATGACAAACCTTCGATTTGGCGGATACCTTCTTGTTGCTATTGGCTTTATTAATATGCGCTATCAAACGGGTCATCACAATGCAGTAACGCATAGCTTGAGCATTGTTATTCCAGGAGCGCTTCTTATTCTGGCTACTTTCATCAAGCCTACTCAAAAGCTTCTAGAAAAAAGGAATATTAAATTACTCGTGGGAACTATCGTCGCATTACTTGTTATCTATTCATTTATAAACTAAAAATTATTTAGCGTTCATTCGCCTTCCCACGTAAACCCACGTTGACATTGTTGCCAGTA